>JAAZBU010000040.1 GCA_012513645.1 Clostridiales bacterium
GCCTCGGGGGTTGCCTCGCCGCGGGTCAGGGCGTTCAGCTGGTCCACCATGGGGGTGTACATATCCAGCAGCTTGGCCCAGACGAAGCGGGCATCCATCACCTTGCCCTCGTTGAGCGCCAGGATCTCGGTCACGCGCTCATCCGCAAAGGTGATGGGGGCGTTGATCATGGGGAAGAAGCCCAGCGGCAGGTAGGTGGAGGTGGTCTGCGCGCCTTCGGGGCTGGCCAGCCACGCCAGGAACGCCTTCACCTCTTCGGGGTGCTTGGTGGCATTGTTGCCGGTGATGCCCATGTCGGGGTGGAAGCACATGCCGGGCTCATTACCCTTGGGGGCCGGGATGGCAAAGGTGCCCCAGTTGAGGTCCGCATAGTCCTTGCCCCAGACGCCACAGGTCCAGGAGCCGTCGATGAACATGGCCGCGCGGCCGGTGCCCAGCAGGGCGGGGCCGTCGGAGTTGGTGATGGACTCAAAGCCCATGGGCAGGTACTTTGCCAGCGCGGCAAAATCCTGCAGGGACTTGAGGAACTTCTCGTCGTTCATCTTGAGCTCGCCGCTCTCGTACTTGGCACGGTTTTCTGCGCCGCCCACATAGTTGGGCAGCATGCCCAGGTACACGCACTCCAAAATGTCCCAGTTGGAGGCAATGCCGTTGGCCAGGGGCTCGATGCCCTTGGCGCGCAGCGCTTCACATACCGCCAGGAAATCCTCAAACGTGGCGGGCACTTCCAGGCTGTTCTCGGCAAAGATATCCTTGTTGTAGTACACCACATGGCTGACTGCGGCAAACGGCACGGCAAAGGCCTTGCCATCGGGGGTCTGCCAGGCGTTGAGGGCGGCAGAGCCGAAGTTTTCCTTCACACCGGGGATGGCCGTGCAATCCATGGAGAAGCCGGCGTCAAACAGCTCCTGGCCCACCGCGTAGGAGCGGGAGTAGTACAGATCCGGGCCGGTGCCATTGTCCAGCGCCAGGCGCAGGGTGGCATTGTACTGATCGGATACCGTGGGCTCAAACTTGATGGCCACGCCGGTCTCTTCCTGATACTTGTCCAGAAGGGCCTGCACCATGGCCGCGTCATCGCTGCGCCAGGAGCCCATGGTCAAGGACACCGCTTCACCCTGGACCGCCAAAGGCAGGATGCTGACCAGCATCAGGGCAACGAGCAATAGGGCGGAGAGTTTCTTCATCGAGATAAGTCCTCCTTTGTTTTCATTTGTGTTAGGTTCAGTATAGCATTGATAGGACAATTGCGCAAGATGAAAACTTTAACAAGCTGGCGCGCGCACCAGCGCCTATTGCCCCAGCCGTTCAATGAGGCGGGACCTGCGGTCGATGTCTAACTTATGGAAGATCCTTTGCAGGTGCTTTTTCACGGTGCTTTGAGTCACCACAAGGCGCTCGGCAATTTCAGCGTTGCGCAGCCCTTTGGCGGCCAGTTCAGCCACTTCCAGCTCCCGCGGGGTCAGGGAGCCGGGCATTTCGGTGTCCTGCGCCAGCACTTGCTTGGGCTGTTTGCCGGCAGCAGGCGCCCCTCCCTCGCTGTAGATCTCCCGGATAAACTCCTGATACTTGCGCAGGCCGGGGTGAGAGAGAAGGGGCCGCAGGCTCTCCCGGTGGTTCACGTACATGATCAGCAGCCGATCCTGGTGGGACATTTCGAGCGCCTGGGTGATCGCCGGCAGCGCCGCCTCATACAGGCCGGTTGCGGCCAGGAAGACCGCCAGGGCGACATTGACGGTGAGCCGCATCACCGTGTTGCAGCGCGGCGGCCCTTCACTGAGAACGGCCTGCATCTCCCCCAAGGCTCGCTCATACTCCCCATGCATCATCATGTCCACCACCCGCACATGCATGGTCAGCTGCGCCAGCAGGCTGTCCCCCCGGGGCAGCCGCTGCGAATGGCCATAGATGCCGGGGGCCATGCCCATCTCCTGCATCATGGACAGGATCAGGCTGCGCACCGAGGCCAGCATATAGGCATTCATCGGTGTGTCCTGGATGGCGGCAAAGCCCCCGGCATTTTTTTCGAGGTATGAGAGGGCCTGGTGCGCGCCATCCAAATCCCGGCGGGCGATGGCGACGCGCGCCATCAGCAATGCGGCGCCATAGATTACGGTCAGCTGTTTGGCCTGTTCCCCCAGCGCGGCGGCCGTATACGCATAGTTGGCGGCCTCGCGCAGGCGCATCTGCGTGCTGGCCAGCTCGCCGCGGAACAGCTGATCCGCCCCCATACCGCGGCCGCCAAGCAGCCGCTGATAGTCGTGCAACCAGGCTGACAGCAGCTGCGCCGTCCTCTCCCCCTCCCCCGGCTTGCTGTAAAAGGCAAACCAAATCGACGGGCACCCAAAGAGGAATGGCTCCTCCCGGGGGATGGCGCGGGCAGGCCCCTGAAGGTAGCGCTCTGCCTCCAGCAAGGTGGCATGCATCTGCTCAATGTCGGGCAGCTGGCCCATCATGGAGATTAGCAGCCATTCCCCATAAAGCCCGGGCTGATCCTGCGGCTGCATAAAAGTTGCCGCCTGGTCCAGGGCCTGGGCATAGGCCCTGTAGTCCCCTGCGCCATACAGGTGATAGGCTACCCTTAGCAGCGCGATGGGATGCGCCCGCTTGATCTCCATGGGGCACTGGCTGACGATCTCTCGGGCGATGTCCGCAAAGTACACCTCGCCGATTTTCGTGTAGGACAGCAGCTTGAGGTCCATCGACAGGATGGCGTCATAATCCTCCACCGCGTGAAAACAGGTGATGGCGCGGACAGGTTCCCTGCGCCGCGCGAACCGGCGGCCCGCCCGCCCATGCACCTCCCGGCGCGTAGGCTGCGCCGCATTGCGCAGCCGGCCAGCCAAAAAATCACGCAGCGGCCCGGATATGAAGAAGTTGCCCGCCTCCTGGTCTCGGTGCAGCATTGGCACAGAGGCCAGCAGGTTCAGCTCATCGCTCCCCAATTCCTCGACCGACCACAGGTCACAGAGGTCGTCCTCCGTCACCTCGTCAAAAAAGGTCAGACAAAACAGGTTCTTTTTGCTGGCTGCGCTCAGGCGATCAAAGGAGAGGCGGGCGATCAGCCGGCCGACATGCTGTTCAGCAGCCCGGTTGTCCCCCTGCAGGGCAGCCTGCATCCGCCCATAGACAGCGGCCGGCCATCCCCGGGTGGCTTCAAAGACCTCCTTGGCAGCAACAGCGCTGATGACCAGCCCGGCGGACAAATAGTAGTCCTGTATGTCTTCGGGGCGGAAGATCAAGTCCTCCTCCCCGATCCAGTTAAGGGAGTATGCCCCATACCTGGTCACGAAGGGCAATTCAAACGCCTGCCCCATCAGCATGATGTGCAGGCGTGTGCATGTGTGGTTCATCAGAGCGGTTACAATGACCGGGGGTACCAGCCCGCGCAGCTGATGAAAGTCGTCGATGATCAGGTACGTCTGCTGGGCTATGGGGCAGGTAAGCTTGCGCAACAGTTCGGCCGCGCGGCTTTCCAGCGCCGGATCGGCAAAAAAATCGGCCTCCATCAGCGCGCGTGCAGCGTCCGGGTCAAAGTAGGAAATTTGCTCGCAAAAACCCCGCCACCCGTTTCGTACGTCCTCCCATACGGGGGGCGACCAGTAAAAAACGGCGTCCGGGGAGTCCATCTGCAGTTGCCGCACGGCGGTTGTCTTGCCATAGCCGGAGGGGGCAGCGATAATGGTGGCCGCAAAAGCAGAGACGTCCCGCAGCTTGGCGGTCAGACGCCTTGGCAAAAAGTACGCCGTTGCTTTGCTATCCACTTGTTTCCCCATTCGCGGCAGGCATGATGCCTCAAAGGGCCCGCCTGTGCCCGGGTTCATTCTACATGATGTGATACCAAATGACAAGCAAAGCAGAGGGACGAATCGCCCCTCTGTTTTGCTGTCATAGATCCGGGTGGGTGGCCGCAGCGTACGGGCAATCGGTATCGGTTTACCGCTGCGCGTACAGGATGGCCTCGCCCCAGCTCCAGTGGCTTTGCGGGTCGTAGCCTGTCAGGCCTGATGCCTGGCTGTAGATGTCGGTATAGACGCTGGTGTACAGCGGGATGATGGGCAGGACGCGCGCCATGCGCGTCTGGTACGCCTGCCACGCCAGCAGGTACGCGTTGCGGTTGGTTCTGGTCTCCCGCAGGCGGACGGTCAGCTCGCTCAACTCCTTGTCCACGATGGCAGCCGGGTTGTTGCCCTGGTCAAAGGATTCAGCCGAGTACCCGGCCGGGTTGCCGGTGAAATCCTTCATGAAGTTGCTGCCAATGAAGTAGAGGTCGCTCGAGCGCGCTGCCTGGCGGTAATACTGTGCCAGCAACGCCGGCATGCTCATGATGTTCAGGTTAAACTGGGCGCCGATGCGGGGCAGGTTTTGCTCCAACTGGCGGGCAACCATGTCCGCCGCCAGGTTGTCGGGCGTAATCCCCAGGGTGATGCTCAGCGGGATCAGTTGCCCGGCATCATCCCTGCGGTAGCGGATGCCGCCCGCCTGCCCGTCAAAGGGCTCGCCCGTTTCGTCCAGGGTGTAGCCATCGGCCTCCACGGCCTTGATGGCGGCGGCTGCATCAAACTGGTAGGTGGGGATGCGGTTGATGGGCTGTGCATACTCACGGGCCCGTACCGTGCTCATCCCATAGAAGCCGTATACGCGGAAGCCCTTGTCGCCCAGGAAGTCATTGATGAGCGCATCCACGTCCATGCTGTATGCCACTGCCTGGCGGACGCCCACCGTGGACATCACCGACCGCTCGGTGGCCACCAGCAGGTAGGCCAGGCCTTCACGGTCGTAGCCTATGCTGGCCAGCTGCGGGTTGTTCTGCGCTGCGTCCGTGACCTCGCGGGCGGATGCTTTGTTGATCAGGTCTACCTCGCCCGACTGCAGCTTGGACAGGATATCCTTGTTGGCGATGGGTTCGTACACCAGCCGCCGGATAGTCGGCCTCTGGCCGAAGGGGTCGCCTTTGAACAGGGGGTTGAGCGCAAGCTCGGCCCGGCCGGTATCCTGATCGAAGCTCACCAGGCTGTAGGGGCCCGAGGTCACCATCGGATGGCTCAGATAGCCGCTCACAGGATCCAGCATGGTTGTCGCCAGCAGCTCGGCACTCCAGGGGCCTGAGATGTAGGCGCCTTCACCGTCGTCCACAATGTCGGTGCCCGGCGCAATCACGCGGTAGGGGTAGGGCAGGATGTCCGCATACACCAGCTCGTTTGCATGGGGGAAGCTCTCCGGCGTGATCGACAGGCTGAATTCCATCTCCCCCAGCAGCCGAACCCCGGAGAAGGCTTTGGTGGGCTGCTGATAGTATTCGTCCATCCCCTTGATGTAGCTCAGCGGGGTGGGTGAGCCGCCAATCTGCCCGATGAAGGGCGACGCCGTCAGCAGCAGGGAGAACACGTAGTCCTTGGCGGTGATGGGGCTGCCATCGTTATAGCTCAGCCCGGGTCGAACGGTAAAGCGGAAGGTCTTGCCGCGATCTGCATCCTCTTGGGTCGTCAGGCTGGTCAGGGCGACTTCGTTGAAAGCATATTGTTGATCCAACCCCTCATACACGGTGGGGTAGCCGTGGAGCAGCAGCCGCATATCGACGTCGGCCGTATTGTTGCCCCACATGTTGGTGGTAAAGTTACCGCTCATCTGGGTCAGGGAGGCCACAACCAGGGGCTTGTCTGCCTCCGCGGCACGAGCCGCGGAAGGCAGAACCAGCATCAGGGCCAGCACCAGGAGCGCGATGCGCGTGATTCTCTTCATAAGTCATTACTCTCTTTCGTCTGGGCGGTGCATGGCCCGCGATTACTCGAAGGTCTCGCCAAGGTTGCCCGATGCAAGTCCGGCAGCCGGCGGCACTTCAGGAGCAGGAACCACAGGGCCCGGGCCGGGTACAATAGGCGGCTGCGGCGGGGCAGGCGGTGTTTCATACGTGTTGACGATGACCAGCCGTCCGCTCATCAGGCCCTGGTAGGTGGGCAAGTAGTTGGTGGGCACCGTCACCTCGCGCACGGTGTAGATGTACGGGGTGTTGTTGGCATCGCGTATCGGCAGGTTGATGCGGGTCATGGTCCAGCCATTGGCTGCACTGATGGTATCCGGTCCGCCCACAGGCACACCGTTTTGCATCAGTTGCACCTGGATCGAGGCCGGCCGCTGGCCCGCGGCGTTGTTGTTGTCGGCCCACTGCTTGTCAATCGCGATGTCCATGGTCTGCGGGGTGAAGGTGTTGTTGAAGGTTACGTTCTCAGGCCTTTCAACCGTCAGGGCCAGTTCGCCCTGGCCGGCGTCCGCTACCTGGATGCTGAAGGACAGCGTCATCGGGTCGTAGGCCATCCCTGCCTCTGTGCCCGGGATCTCCTTGATGGTGTAGTTGTAGGTCTCGCCGATGTCGGCCTGGGTGAAGCTCAGCTTGCCAAACGGGATGTTGCCGTCGGCCGTGTTCTTTGCGGTTTGGATGATCTCATCCCCGCGCAGCAGCTCGAAGGTGAACTCCTGGTCGGCCAGCTCGCGCCCGGTCAGCACCTTGTTCGGGTTAAGCTCGGTGTCGATGTCGTACTCGCCGGTGGCGGTGTAGCTGTTGTTAAAGGTCAAGTCCTCGGGCTTGGTCACCGTCAGGTTCAGCTTGCCCTCGCGCGCGTCCTCTACCTTGATGCTGAAGGACAGCGTCATCGGGTCGTAGGCCATCCCTGCTTCTGTGCCCAGGATTTCCCGGATGGTGTAATTATAGGTCTGGCCAATGTCGTCCTGTGTGAAGCTCAGCTTGCCAAGCGGGATGTTGCCGTCGGCCGTGTTCTTTGCGGTTTGGATGATCTCATCCCCGCGCAGCAGCTCGAAGGTGAACTCCTGGTCGGCCAGCTCGCGCCCGGTCAGCACCTTGTTCGGGTTCAACTCGGTATCAATGTCGTACTCGCCTGTCGCGGTGTACGTGTTGTTGAAGGTTACGTCATCAGGCTTACTTACCGTCAGGGTCAGCTTGCCCTCGCC
>JAAZBU010000041.1 GCA_012513645.1 Clostridiales bacterium
CAGGCGCTGCATGGCCTGGTCAAGGCCGGTGGAGATGTCGCTGGCGGCGGTGGTGAATGCCTGCGCCGTGCCCAGAATGGACCGCGCCTGCGTATCAACAGCCGTCAGCTTGGTGTATGTCGATCCAAAGTCAATCAGCAGTACCGGCTGCATGTCACACTCCGTACAGGTCCTTCTTCAGTGCGGCAATGCCTTCCTCCGGCGTGGTGCCCGGGCCGAACACCCGGTCAAAGCCCATGGCCTTGAAACGCTTTTCGACCTCTTCAAAGGGCTGCTTGCCCACCACGATGTTGCCGCCGACGTAGAGCAAAATGCCCTTGAGGCCGGCCTCATCGCACTTGTCGCGGAAACCCTGGCAATCCAGCTCGCCATGGCCGTACAGCGAGGAAACAAGGATGGCATCGGCCGCCGATTCGATGGCCGCCTCGATGTACTCCTCCTGCGATACCATGACGCCCAGGTTGATGACATTGAAGCCTGCTTCCCGGAATGCATAGCTGAGGATCTGGTTCCCCACGGCATGAACATCGGCACCGATGACCCCCATGACAAGCGTCTTCTTCTCTTCCATATATGGACCTCCCTATGTGATACATTCATCTTATCCCGAAGACAGCCCAATGTCAACCGCATCGCGCGAAAGAAATCCCCCGAAACCGTTGTCAATCCACGTTTTGCAGGCCGCGGAGCCCGCGGAGCCGGAACCGGCGCGCCCCAGACATTAATTGCCCAGCCAAATGCATGATCCCCCTCGCCCTGCGTCATTTCCCTCCTTTGTTTCCCGCCACTGCTTGGCTTGCTACACCAAGGGGTTTGGGCTATAATGCGGCCAGTACCTGTCGCGGCGGTAAAGCCCGCATATCAAGGCTGGGGTATGCATGCTTTTTACGAAAGAACGGATCGCTCAAGCCCGCCAGACGATAGGTTGCATCAACGGTCAGGCTGCCCAAAGCTGGCAGCGTTTCGGCTCTATTAATTATTGATTTGCCTGCTGTATGCTCTCACCAAATTGACAGGACCAAGACCTTCAATGCGTTCTTTGCGGGGCGCTGAGCAAGGCCAAGGGGAGCCATGAGAATAGGACAGTTTACAGATACCTTTCTGCCCGTCGTGGATGGCGTTGGCCGTGTGGCGCATGCATATGCCACCGAGCTGGCGGCTCTGGGCCACGAGGTGACGGTGGTCGCCCCCATGTATGACACGGGGCACCGGGGCGGCCAGCCCTTTGAGCTGGTGGACTACCTTGGCTACAAGGTGCCCACCGCCCCCCAGTACCTCACCGGCACCGCTGCCATGGACAACCACTACCGCCGGCGCATGCGCATGATCCCACTGGATATCATCCATACCCACGGCCCCTTCAGCGCGGGGCGCGAGGCGCTGCGCCTGGCGCGGGCGCGCAACATCCCGCTGGTGGCCACCTTCCACTCCAAGTATTACGATGACTTTTACAAGGCGACCAAGAGCGAGGCGCTGTCCAAAATCGCCGTGAGCAACATCGTCAACTTTTTTGAGAAGTGCGACGACGTGTGGGCGGTGAGCGAATCCACAGCCGATGTGCTGCGGGGCTATGGGTATCAGGGGCCGGTGCGGGTGATACCAAACGGCGTCGCCATCCGCCGGGCCGACCCGCAGCGTGTGCAGGAATTGGAGCAGCAGCTGGGGCTGGGCGATGCGCCCATGTTCCTGTTCGTGGGGCAGCTCAACTGGAAGAAGAACCTGCTGCGCGTGCTGGAAGCGGCCGCCCTGCTCCGGCAGGCAGGCCACCCCTTCTACCTGGTGCTGGCCGGCCAGGGGCCCGACGGCGAGGCCGTGCAGGCCAAGGCCCAGGCGCTGGGCATCACCGACCGCCTGATCATGCCGGGCCACATCACCGACACCGCCATGCTGGATGCGCTGTACGCGCGCGCCAGCATGTTTGTATTCCCCTCGCTGTACGACAACGCGCCCATGGTGCTGCGCGAGGCCGCCGTCATGGGCACACCCGCCGTGCTGGTGCAGGGCAGCGATGCCGCCGAGATCGTACGCGACAGGGAGACGGGCTTCCTGTGCCGGGACGAGGCGGAGGACCTTGCCCGTGTGATGGCCCTGGCCATCCACGAGCCCGAGCAGGTGCGCAGGGCAGGCATGGGCGCGCAGGGCAGCATCCCCGTGCCCTGGTCGGCCATTCTGGCGCAGGCGGCCCAGGCCTATGAGCAGATCATCGCGTCGTTTACAGGACGGCCTGACGCGTGGACCAATACACCTTCAAGGAGGAAAAAATGAAACTTGGCATCAGTTCGTACTCTCTGGACCGGGACATCGCTGCGGGCAAGCTGACGCTATTGCAGGCCATCGACTGGGCTGCCCGCCACGGCGCCCAGTGCATGGAGCTGGTCCCCTTCGCCTTCCGCTTTGACGACCCGGACACCGGCAAGATTGACCAGGAAAAAATCGCACAGGTGCGCCGCCACGCGGCGGATGCCGGGGTGGAGCTGGTCAACTACTCGGTGCTGGCCGATCTGCTAAAGGAAGGCGACGAGCAGGAGAAGGAGGTCGCCCGCGTATGCCACGAGGTGGACATCGCGGCCGAGCTGGGCCTGCCGCGCATGCGGCATGATATCTCGGCGTTCCGCCGGCCGCTCAATCAGAATACACTCAAGGATTTTGACGCCCTGCTGCCCCGCATGGTGGAGGCAGCGCAGCGCATCAGCGAGCACGGCCGCAAGCGCGGCGTCAAGACCATGATCGAGAACCATGGCTTCTTCGTCAACGGCTGCGATCGCGTGGAGCGGGTATTAAACGGCGTAAACAGCGACAACTACGGCCTGCTGCTGGATACCGGCAACATCATCTGTGTGGATGAGGATCCGGCGGTGGCCGCCGCCCAGCTGGCCGACCGCTGCGACATGGTGCACCTGAAGGATTTCTATGTGCGCCACCGCGACCCGGGCGATGCCTCCCAGTTTGACTGCGCGGGCAGCTGGTTCCGCTCCCGCGGGGGCAAGTACCTGCGCGGCGCCATACTGGCCCAGGGCGATCTGGACATCCACGCCGCCATGAAGGCCCTCAAGGATGTGGGCTATGCCGGCCCCATCGCCATTGAGTTTGAGGGCCTGGAGGACGCACAGTACGCCACCGCCGTCAGCCTGAGCAACGCGCGGCGTATCTGGGATGAGGTATAGCGCCCCGCATGGATGAGGAGCTTCGCGGCACAGTAGCCTCCACTTTGTTTCGCAATCCGGAAAACGGGTGGTCTGTGGTTGACGTGCGCGCCCAGGGCGATATCGTCACCGTGGTTGGCAGCCTGCCCGAGCTGAGCACCGGGGAAAGCTGCCTGTTTGGCGGCGGCTGGGTGGAGCACCCCCAGTATGGCCGCCAATTCCGCGCCACGGCATGCCAGATTCAGACGCCCACTACCCTGCGAGGCATCGAGCGCTTCTTGGGCAGCGGGCTGATCAAGGGACTGGGCCCCAGCACCGCCCGCCAGATCGTGGAGGCCTTCGGCCACCAGGCGCTGGATGTATTGAGCGAGCAGCCCGAGCGGCTGATGGAGATATCCGGCATCGGCAAAATCCGCAGCCGCCAGATCAGCGAAAGCTATCAAAAGCAGCACGCGCTGCGCAAGGTGATGGTGTTTTTGCAGACCTACGGCCTGTCCACCGGGCTGTCTGAAAAGATCAGCAAGCTGTACCGTGAGCGTGCCGAGGAGGTCATCCGCAACAACCCCTATCAATTGATTGACGATATTGACGGCGTCGGCTTCCTGACGGCCGACCGCATTGCGCTGTCGCTGGGCTTTCCGGCGGACGGCGAATACCGCCTGCGCTCGGGCCTGAAGTATGTATTGGCCGAGGCTTCCCTCTCCCAGGGGCATACCTATGTGCCCCGAAATCACCTGATTCAGCGGGCTGCAGAGCTGCTGCGCTGCAGCCCGGCACTGCTGGAGCACGGCCTGAGCGACCTGGTGCTGCGGCGCGAGTTGACCCAGGAAGACATAGACGGCGAGGAAGCCGTCTTTCTGCCCGATGCATTCAGCTGCGAGTGGGAGATCGCCAAGCGCCTCACGCGGCTCAATATGATGTCCCAGCAGATGATCGCCGCCCACGTGCGCCAGCAGATCGCCCGCTTTGAAAAGGAGCAGAACATCCGCTTCAGCCCCACCCAGCGCGATGCCGTGCTGGAGGCCACGCAGACCGGCGTGCTGGTCATCACCGGCGGGCCGGGCACCGGCAAAACCACGCTGATCAACTGCATCCTGTACGTGCTGGGCGACGAGGAGGATACCTTGCTGGCCGCCCCCACAGGCCGCGCCGCCAAGCGCATGGCCGAGGCCACCGGGCGCGAGGCCCGCACCATCCACCGGCTGCTTGAGTTTGGCGGCGAGGACGGGCAATTTCAGCGAGACCGGGAAAACCCGCTGGACTGCGCCTGCCTGGTGATCGACGAGGTCAGCATGGTGGACATCTACCTGATGCGCAGCCTGCTGCGGGCGGTTACACCGGGCACGCGGCTGATTCTGGTGGGCGACAAGGACCAGCTGCCCTCCGTGGGGCCGGGCAACGTGCTGGGAGATATCCTGGCCTCCGGCTGCGTGCCCCAGCGGCGGCTGACCGAAATCTTCCGCCAGGATGACCGCAGCATGATCGTGCACAACGCCCACCGCATCAACCGGGGCGAGCTGCCGGTGCTCAATGCCCGGCAAGGCGACTTTTTCTTCGAGCGCAAGCCATCGCCCGGCGAGGCCGCGCAGACCATTGTCAGCCTGTGCACCACGCGGCTGCCCGCCTACCTGCAGGACCCGCAGGGCGCCAGAAACATCCAGGTGCTCTCCCCCACCAAGAAGGGGGCCTGCGGCGTGCACCAGCTCAACCAGCTGTTGCAGCAGGCGCTCAACCCGCCCCGGGAGGGCGCACCCGAAATGGTCTACGGCGAAACGACGTTCCGCCGGGGCGACAAGGTAATCCACATCAAAAACAACTACCAACTGCAGTGGCAGGGCCCCGGCAGCGAGGAGGGCGAGGGCGTCTTCAACGGCGATGTGGGCTATATTACCCGCATTGACCCCGAAGGGCGCATGCTGACCGTGCTGTATGACGAGGAGCGCTCGGTGGACTATGAATACGCCCAGCTGGACGAGCTGGAGCTGGCCTACTGCCTGTCGGTGCACAAGAGCCAGGGCAGCGAGTTTGAGGCTGTGGTGATGCCCGTGGTGGGCGGCCACCGCCTGCTGCTCAACCGAAACCTGTTTTATACCGCGGTCACCCGCGCGCGCAAGCTGGTGGTGCTGGTGGGCTATGAGGAGGCCATCGCCGCCATGGTGCACAACAGCCGGGACCAGCGGCGCTACACCGCGTTGGCCCGGCG
>JAAZBU010000042.1 GCA_012513645.1 Clostridiales bacterium
AGCTGGTGAAGCCGCCGGCCAGCGTAATCTCGGCCAGCAGCCGGGCATCGGGCGTGCCGTGGCGCACCTGCACGGGCGACGCGACGGAGCTGGTTACCATGCGGCAGCCTTCCACGCCATGGTTGACGGCGGGGAAGCCGTTGAGCATCGCCTTGCCGCTGGCCATGGACTCCTTGATGCCGTGCTCAGCATCCTCGTAGCGATTCAGGCGCGTATAGGCGTCAATGGTGGTGGGCAGCAGGTCGGCCTCGCCCTCATTCTCCAGGTAGCGCAGCAACTCGATGTGCGCCTCAATGAGGGGCACGCCCGCGCGGGGCTGAATCAGCGTAATTTCACGCTTGACGGCGTTATCCAGCTTGCTCTGAAAGCGCTTTTCGGGCGCAATGCCGCGCTGGTATTCGATGGCTTCGTCCAGGTCCACGCCCTTGCCGGTGGGCCAGCTGGCCAGCACGTTTTGCCGTTCGGCCAGGAAGGCTTCCTCAGTCCATTTTTTATTTTGCAGCTCCATGTGTTTCTTCCTTTCCAAAGTGTTGAAGCAGTATCTCCAGGGCCGCGTCCTCATCATGACCGGCCAATAAACCCATGGCGGAAAGAATGTAGCGCTTGTCGCGCACGGTATCAAAGTGCCGGGGCACCAGCGCGTGCGGGTCCACGGTGCGCACCGCCTGCTGGGCGATGCCGTCCGCATCCTCGGCGTGTATCAGGGCGCCGCCGGTGAGCAGCATGCGGCCCACCTGCGTCAGGTCCTTGCCCGTCTGGCGGAACATGGGGCCCGATGGGGTGTAGATCTCCTCCAGCGTACCCGCGTGGCGGATCAGCCCCAGGCGAATGGCCAGCACCGCCAAAGCGAAGTCCAGCTGTTGGTCCTGCTCGGTCTGGGGCAGCACGGACGGGTCGCGGTCGATGGCGGCCAGCCCCTGCGCCGCCTGCTCCTCGGTGAGGCCGCTGACGTGCAGCAATTCCTCCATGCTCGCAGCCTCCACCACGCCATGGGCGCTGTAGCGCATCCCGATGTCGCCCTCCACGGTGCGCTTGACATATGGCTCGCGCAGGCCGTGCAGGTAGGTGGAGGGGTTGATGGGGTCGCCCGAGGCGATGGAGTATACATCCGTCGTGGCACCACCCAGGTCCACCGCCACCAGGTCGCCAATACCGGCGCGCCGGCTGGTGCCGCGGCTGAGCAGGGTCAGCGCCGCCAGCACGGCCGCAGGGGTGGGCATCAGGATACCGTCCAGGATGTCAGAGAATTGGCTGAGTCCCTTAAATTGAATGATGCGCTGCAGGAAAATCTCGCGGATGACCTGCTGCACGGGCGCTGCGTCCAGTTTGCCCAGGGTGGGCATCACGTTGGACGCGGTGTAGACCGGGTGGGTGGAGGCGGCCAGCGTGTCCCGACAGTCGGCCAGGGCGGCGCGGTTGCCCGCGAACACCACCGGGAAGGTCCCCTCAATGCCCGCGATGACACGGGCGTTGGCCTTGACCACATCGCTGTTGCCGCCATCGATGCCGCCAACCAGCAGCAGGATGTCCGGGTTGATGCGGGCGATTTCGGCTGCGTCTTGCTCGGTCAGCTCATACGAGTAGGTCTGTATGACCTTGGCCCCCGCCCCAAAGGCGGCAAACCGCGCTGCCTTGGCCGTCAGCGCCGGCACCAGCCCGCAGGCCACCATGCGCAGGCCGCCGGCCGCGCTGGAGCAGGCCAGCCTGGCCGTGTAGTCCAGCTTGCCCGTCTTTTCCGTCAGGCGCTGCATGGCCTGGTCAAGGCCGGTGGAGATGTCGCTGGCGGCGGTGGTGAATGCCTGCGCCGTGCCCAGAATGGACCGCGCCTGCGTATCAACAGCCGTCAGCTTGGTGTATGTCGATCCA
>JAAZBU010000043.1 GCA_012513645.1 Clostridiales bacterium
CCATCGCCATCGGCACCAGCCACGGCGCGTTCAAGTTCAAGGGTGAGCCCAAGCTGCGCTTTGACATCCTCAAGGAGATTGAGCACAAGCTGCCCGGCTTCCCCATCGTGCTGCACGGCGCCAGCTCGGTCATCCCCGAGTACGTGGCCATGATCAACCAGTTTGGCGGCAAGCTGGAGGGCGCCCAGGGCGTGCCCGAGGAGATGCTGCGCCAGGCTGCCAGCATGGCCGTGTGCAAGATCAACATCGACAGCGACCTGCGCTTGGCCTTCACCGCCATGATCCGCAAGCACTTCGCCGAGCATCCCGATCACTTTGACCCCCGCCAGTACCTGACCGACGCGCGCACCGCCCTCAAGGACATGGTGCGCCGCAAGATCGTCAACGTGCTGGGGTGCAACGGGAAAGCCTGACGGCTTCGCCAAATCGCCTGAGGGCGCTTTGGCGTCAGGAGGAACGACGGGCCATCCGGCTGTCGCTTTGCTCCCGGGCGCCGGATGGCATGGTAAGCATTGCTGCGCAATGCTCTCCGCGCCGCCGCGCATGTCGCCGGCGCGGATTTCCTTCGGTGGGCTCCGCCCCCGACCCCCGGCGTGCCCAGGCCTTCGTGTGTATTTTATGATCATCATTCAGGAGGACTTTTGATGGAACTTCAAGGCAAGGTTGTCGTTGCCCAGGGCGGCGGCCCGACAGCGGTTATCAATCAGAGCCTGGTGGGCGTCGTGCTGGAAAGCCGCAAGTTTCACCAGATCACCAAGGTGTATGGCGCGGTCAACGGCGTCAGCGGCATCATCAACGAGAACTTTCTCGACCTGACGCAGGAGACCACCAACAACCTGGAGCGGGTGGCGGTGACGCCCTCTTCTGCCCTGGGCAGCACGCGCGACAAGCCCGATGAAAAGTACTGCGAGGAGATCTTCAACGTCTTTCGCATGCACGATGTGCGCTACTTTTTCTACATCGGCGGCAACGACTCGGCCGATACCGTGCGCATCGTCAACCAGCAGGCCGAGCGCTGGCACTACGACTTCCGCGCCATTCACATCCCCAAGACTATCGACAACGACCTGATGTACAACGACCACACCCCCGGCTATCCCTCAGCGGCCAAGTATGTGGCCCAGGCCTTTATCGGCCTCAACCTGGATAACCGGGCCCTGCCGGGCGTGCACATCGGCGTGGTGATGGGCCGGCACGCGGGCTTTTTAACCGCCGCGGCCAGCATCGCCCAGAAGTATCCGGACGATGGCCCCCACCTGATCTACCTGCCCGAGCGCCCCTTCATCCTGGACCGCTTTGTGCAGGAGGTCAAGGAGGTCAACGACCGCCTGGGCCGCTGCGTCATCGCCGTCAGCGAGGGCATTCAGGACGAGCACGGCGTGCCCATCCTCTCCTCCCTGATGGAGACCGAGCGCGACGCCCACGGCAACGTGCAGCTGTCGGGCACCGGCGCGCTGGGCGAGCTGCTGGTCAACGTGGTCAAGGACAAGCTGGGCCTCAGCCGCGTGCGCAGCGACACGCTGGGCTATGTGCAGCGCAGCTTCCTGGGCTGCGTGAGCGAGGTGGACCAGCACGAGGCCCGCGAGGTGGGCGAAAAGGCCGCGCAGTTTGCTATCTGGCACAACATCGATGGCTCCATCGCCATCAACCGCACGGGCTACTACTCCGTGGACTATCAGATCCGCAACTTCACCGACATTGCCGCGCTGACCAAGCTGATGCCCGATGAGTTCATCAACCAGGCCGGCAACAACGTGACGCCGGAGTTTAAGTACTACCTGCAGCCGCTGCTGGGCAAGGACATGCCCAGCGCCCACCGTCTGCGAGCGCCCTTGGCTGCCAAGATACGCGACAAATAACGCCATATTCTCACCAACTCACCCGCACCCTGTCCCCGGGGATGCGGGTTTTCGTATGTTTGACGCATCGGGCCCCAGGCGATATACTGATACTAATCCTTCATACATCCGTTGCAGCCCCGCCCAGGGAGAGGTGAATGCTGACATGGGTAACATCCGCTACGATTTTCACGACTTGCCGGCCGATGGCGGCGCGGCGCGCCCCATTTACTGCGCCATCTCGCGCTATGACGGCTCCTGGCGCTCGGTGCCCCATAGCCATGCCCATGCAGAGCTGTTTTATTGCATGCGCGGCAAAGGCTATCTGCAAATCGCCGGTGAAAAGCTGCCGCTGCGCGACAGCGACTGCTTTTTGATTAACCCCTCCGTGGCGCACACCGAGCTGTCGGACCCCGACGGCCTGTTGGAGTACATCGTCATCGGCGTCAGCGGCGTGCGCTTTTCCACCTTGCAGGGCCGTCAGCCGCGCTATTGCCTGATTGATGACCGCTCCAACAGCCACGAGCTGCTGCCCTATTTTCAGGACATGCTGCGCGAGGTATCGCGCCGACGCGAGGGGTATCTGCTCGTGTGCACCCGAATTCTGGATATTTTGCTGCACAAGATACGCCGCCACATCCAAGTGGACCTGACGCCGGCGCCGCCCCCCACCGCCACCAGCGAGTGCGCCGAAGCCAAGCGCCTGATTGACGAGAGCTTCACCGAGGCCATCACGCTGGACTGGCTGGCCGAGAAGGCCAACATCAGCAAGTACTACCTCTCCCGCGCGTTTCACCGGCAGTACGGCCTGTCCCCCATGCACTACCTGATTCAGCGGCGGGTGCATGAGGCACAGCACCTGCTGCAGCACACCGACCACAGCCTGTCCGCCATCGCCGCCCTGGCCGGCTTCTCCTCCTCCAGCTACTTTTCCCAGGCGTTTCGGCGCCTGGTGGGCCAATCTCCCAGGGAATACCGCAAGGCCATCAGATAACAACCGCATCTGCCGCTAAACGACCGTGACGCCTGCATGTTGCAGGCGCCACGGTCATTATGATGGATATAGATTAGCCTACTTCAAACCAGCGGATTTCATTGGCCGCCAGGGATAGCTCAAACCCCGAGCCATCGCCGCGGTAAATGGTGGTCTGCTGGGGCTCAAAGGTGTTGTTGACGGCGCAGTACTTGCCGCTGTCCACATAGGCGTGCACGTCCACATGGTAGTTGCTGCTGTACCAGCTGTGCAGCAGGCCCTCGCCATGGTTGGCCCACAGCACGCTGCGGTGCAGCAGCCGCGCGTTGTGGAAGCTGTACGGCAGGCCGCTGAGGTACACCGCGCGCCCGGCGCCATATTCATTCACGCTCATGCGCACCTGCCTGTCCTGCTGGCGCAGCACGGTGGCGCCCTCCAGGGCGTACATGCCGGGCCGGGGCTCGCCAAAGTCGATCTCCCCCGGGCTGTCCGCCAGGATAAAGTGCTCAGGGTGTTCCTGCCAGTTGTACTTGTCGTAGTTGAGGGTGAAGCCGGTCTCCTTCTCCACGCCCAGCACCGAGGCCAGCTGGATATAGCGCCCCTGATGCTGGTGGCCGGAGGGCTCGCCCACACCGATGAAGCCGCCGCCGCCGTGCACATAGCGGCGAATCGCGGCCGATATCTGCGCGTCCGCCCACCAGGGGCCGCCGGTGTGCGCGGTATCGCCATCGCCCAGGTTGAGCACCACGTCGATGCCATCCAGGATATTGGGGTCACGCCGGATATCATCAAAGCTGATGAACTGCACGTCAAAGGGCGCCCCGCTGAGGGCCTCGATGACGCCGAAGTAGCTGTAGTTTTCCTTCTGATACAGGGCATGGTGCACCATGTGGCAGCCCCAGGCGCGCATGCGGCCCCAGCAGTTGAGCACGGCCACCCGGCGCACGCAAAAGGGCGTCGCGCCCTGCACATTGCTGTACAGCTGGCGGAATTCCTGGCTCACCTGCTCCACATAGTCCTGAAACTCGGGGAAGTCGAACGTCAGCTTCAGATACCCGCCATAGCCGATGCGGTCCACCGGCCGGCGCAAAATCGCCCGGCGGGCGGTCACCCAGTTCTCCTTGGCCTCGCGCACCGGGTCGCCGCCCGGGTGGAAGGTATCCGGGAAGAAGTAGGGCAGCAGCCTGGCCTCGGTGTATCTGACGCCCGGGATGTCGCTGATCAGCCGCAGGGTGGCGCCATTGCCCACGCTGCCCACCACCGCGTCCAGCCCGATCTGCGCAAACTCCGGCATGAAGGGCTCGGTGCCGATCCAGTGGTCGCCCAGGAACATCATGGCTTCCTTGCCGCCCTGGTGGGTGATCTGCACCATCTCGCGGGCCAGCTTGGCCACCTCGCGGCGCTGAAAGGCCTGGAAATCCGCAAACTCCTTGCTTGGCACGCGGTATTGGTTGTTGTAATAGCCCTGGTCGATGATATACTCCGGCCGGAAGGGGTAGCCCATCTCGCGCTCAAACTGCTCCAGAATATAGGGGGATACTGAGGCCGAATAGCCGTACCAGTCCACATACTTTTCGCGCCTCAGCTCGTCAAACACCAGCGTAAACTGGTGAAAGAACGTGGTGAAGCGGATCACATCCACATGAGGATGCTCCTTGATAAAGCGCCTGAGCCGCTCCATGCTGAAGGCGCGGGTCTTGGGCTGGCGCACGTCAAAGGTAATCTGGTGCTCCACCCCCTCCCAGCTGTTGACCACGGCGTTGTACATGTGCACCGGGTCCCAGATCAGGTAGGCCAGAAAGCTGACCGTGTATTCGTGGAAGGGCACGGGCGCATGGATGGTTAAGCTGCCATCCGCATAGCGCCACCCATCCGGCGGCACCACATCACCGGTGGTGCGGTCTATTACCTCCCACCAGCGGGCGATGTCATCGCGGTCGTTCACCTGCAATAGATCGGGCGATATGCCCTGCATCAGCGGGATTGAAAGCGCGCCGCCCGTGGCCGTGTGAAAGCCCGTCATGATGTAGCACTGCTGCACCTCATCGGGGTTTTCCTTGGCCCACGCATTGTCCTTGCGGGTGGTGTAGTAGGTGGCGTATATCTTGGCGTCCGCCTGGCGCAGCTGGTGGGGAAAATCCGTCCCGTCACAGTCGCGCAGGGCGTCGGCGCCCCAACGCTCCATCAGTTCCAGCGTCTGGGGCACGATGTCCACGTCGGTGGGGATGGTGAGGCGTCCTTTGTTCTGATGCCGGTCTGTCATGTCTGTCTCCTTTTGCCGTTATAGGTTGCGGCGGTTGTACCCATAGATCAGCAGCAACATACCTGCCAGGCCCAGCAGCATCACCGACAGGCCCAGGTACCCGATGCGCGTCTGCCCCCAGATGACCATGCCAACCGCTACCGCAAACAACAACACGCGCAGGATGGTTAGCAGGCGTTCCTTGGTATACTCCATCTTCTTATCCTTTCAGGCCGCCCAGGGCCATGCCCTGGGTCAGCTTCCGCTGCACCAGCATGTACAGAATCAGCGTGGGCAGCATCACCAGCACCAGGCCCGCATACAGCTGGCCAAACTCGCTGCGGGCGTTCTGCGCCTTGGTCAGGTACATCAGGCCGACAGGCAGCGTCTTGGGGCCGGTGGAGGAGGACAGCAGCGTCATGGCGATGATATACTCATTCCAGAAGGAAAGGAAGTTAAAAAGAATCACCGTGATGATGGCCGGCAGCGCCAGCGGGAACATCACCCGCACCATGGTGGTCAGGTTGGAGGCGCCGTCAATGTAGGCGGCCTCCTCATAGGCGACGGGCAAAGTGGCAAAATAGCCCGACAGCAGGTACACCGTAAAGGGCAGGGCGGTGGCCGCGTAGACCAGCGCCAGCATAAACAGGTTGTTGAGGAAAAAGGGTGCGGCACCCCACGCGCGCAGCTGCTTGTCGCCAGCCACCAGCATCAAAAAGATGGGCACAACGATATAGTTCACGTTGATAAACAGGCCGCCCATAAAGGAGATATTCATCAGCCTGCGCAGCCTGAAGCGGAAGCGGCTCAGCACATACGCTGCGGGCAACGCAAAAATCAGCAGCATGCCCAGGGCCATGGCGGTGGTCACGGCGCTGTTGAGCATGAAGTCCCCCATGCGCGCCTTGGACCAGGCATCGACATAATTCTGAAAATACAGGCCCTCGGGCAACACCCAGGGGCTGCCGTAAAACTCGCTGTTCTGCTTGAAGGAAGCCATGAATACCCACAGCAGCGGCACGATGATGAGGATGGCCAGCAAGCCCAATACCAGGTAGATCAAAAAGCGGGAGGCGATGGCGGAGGCTGTGGGGCGCGGCTTGTGATACTGCATGCTGTCCTCCTTATACTTCCAGGGTCTCGCGCCGGGTAACCAGGTTGACGATGCCCGACAGCGCAAAGGAGAAGATGAAGATCACCACGCCGATGGCCATGCCGTAGCCATAGGTGGAGTTGGTATAGGCCTGCTTGTACATGTAGCTCAGGAAAACCTCGGTGCTGCCATCGGGGCCGCCATCTGTCATGACCTTTACAAACATGAACGACATGTTGATGCTGCTGATGATAAAAAAGGTCAGCGTGGTGCGCAGGTTGTTCCAGATCAGCGGCAATGTGATCTGAAAAAACTGGGTCAGCTTGCCGGCCCCCTCCAGCCCCGCGCTCTCGTACAGCGATTCCGGGATGGCGGCCATGGAGGCCATGTACATCACCATGTAATAGCCGATGGCCTGCCAAATCATGGCGCCGGCCAGCGAGTAGATGATGATGTTCTGGTTGCCAAGCCAGTAAACCGGCTGCGCCCCCTCCCCTTTGAACAGGGCCAGGATGCCGTTGAGCAGCCCGTTGTGCGAATCGTATACCGCGGAAAACACCGCGGAGATGATGACGATGGATAAAATGTTGGGGATATAGAACACAATCCGGAAGAAGTTCTGCCCTTTGAACTTGATGCGCGACAGGATGGCCGCATAGCCCAGCGCCAGGGTGATGGTAATTACGCTGACTACCACAATCAGCAGCACGGTGTTCTGGAAAGCCTGCAAAAACTTCATGTCCTCAAACAGGGTGCGGAAGTTGCCCAGGCCAATGAAGGTGCGCCGGGCAGAAAAACCGCCCCACTTGTACAGCGACATGCGGAAGATGTTAAAGGTGGGGATCACCATGAAGATGATAAACAGCAGGAAGGCGGGTGCCGAGCACCAGAAGATGAACCATCCCCTGCCCTTATGCCTGTCCATACAGCCATGCTCCTTTCTTTGGCGCCCGAGGCAGCGCTCATACTACACGAAAACGTTAACGCAAGGATGGACGCCGAAGTTTTTTCGGCTGCGTGAAGCCGAATGAGGGAAGCGTAGCGGCGCTACGCTGACCGAGAGAGGCAATGCGCAGGTGGAAAAAGGCAAGTCCCATCAAAGCGTTTAGGTTTGAGTTTAGTATCAGTTGTTGAAGGATAAAGGCCGCAGCGGCAGGGTATTCGCGCCGCTGCGGCCTGTTGATTCAGCCGGGGTCAGGTGCCGGTCTTACTTCAGCGCCTCGCGCAGCTTGTCGGAATCCACCTTGATGGCTTCCACCCACTGGTCGCGGGTCTTGTCGCCGGATACCAGCGAGTTGACGGTGCCAAACACCGTGTCGGCAAAGTTCACGCCCTCCACGGGCTCGGTGGCGGCAAAGTTGCCCAGGGCAGCCTTGGCGCCGGTATCATAGATGGAGAAGAACATCTTGTTGTCGCCTTCCAGCGTCTCGGCCAGGCCCACGATGGGCTGCACGGCGCCGCCCTTCTCAAAGAAGATGGACGCGGCTTCGTCGGAGTAGACGTAGGACACAAACTGCTTGGCAGCTTCCTTGTTCTGGGCCTCGGCGGGCACCCACAGCTGCTCAAACCAGGTGTAGCTGTAGCGGTCGCCGCCCTCGGTGACAGCGGGCAGGGCCATGAAGCCCCACTGGAAGCCATCGGCGCGGGGCGCGTCGGCCATCTCGCCCACCACCCAGGTGCCGTTGGGCATGAACAGGGCCTTGTTGTCCAGGATCAGCTGCTGGTTCTTCAGGTAGTTGTCATTGTTGGCGTTGGAGGGAACGGAGGCCTCGGTGTAGGTGGCCAGCTTGCCCACGATGTCAAAGGCCTGCTGCGCTTCGGGGGTATCCCAGATGCCCTCGGCGTAGCGGGTGGCCTTCTCAAAGAACTCGGGGCCGCCCACTTCAAACAGCAGCGCATAGAAGAAGGCATCAAAGTAGCCGGCGGTGGGGTACGCAAACAGCGCGATGCCCTCAGCCTTGGCCTTGTCGCCCAGGGCCCACATATCGTCCCAAGTGGCGGGCAGCTCCCAGCCCTTTTCCGCAAACAGTCCGGCATTGTAGAACAGGCCGCAGGGGCTGTAGAACATGGGGGCCAGGTAGGTCTTGCCGTCGCCGTAGGGGTTGGTCAGGGAGGACTCGGTGAAGCCGCCGGCGATCTTGTCCTTCACCAGCACTTCTTCGCCCAGCACCTTCATGGACAGCACGTCCGTCAGGTCCTCCAGCAGGTTTTCCTTGATGAGGGTTTCGGTTAAAGCAGCCTTGCGGCCGGTAGCCAGCATCACCACATCCGGGTAGTCCCCAGCCTTCATCTGGGAGGTGATTACGTCTTCCAGGTTTTTGTCGGTCACCAGTTCCACCTTGATGCCGGTCTTGGCGGTGAAGCCAGCGGCAACTTCCTGCCAGATTTCGGCACCGTAGGCGGTCTCAATGGCGGCCACCTTCAGGGGGGCCTCCTGCGCCATGGCGGGCAGGAACAGGCCGATCGTCAGGGCCAGGGCCAGCGCGATAGTCATCAGCTTTTTCATGTGTGCTCCCTTTCTTGTTGTCGGTTGTTTTGGTTCTGTCAGCCAGCGATTTGGATATGCATGGCTTTCCACTGATGTCAGGGTAACACGGCGCCGGGTAGGGGACAATCCGCATTGTTGCCAAAGACTTTATATTTCTTGCTGTCGGCCCGCAATACCGAAGCGGACCGGCATCTGTTCGATTGCGGGAACAATACGGCCATGCTATAATTAACATGACGGTATAGCGCATTTTCGCGCCTGCCGGGCGGGGCAAGCCCCCCGCAAATTGTGTGATAAATCGAGGGAATACATGCCAAACATTGCAGTATTGACCAGCGGCGGCGACAGCCCCGGCATGAACGCCGCCGTGATGAGCGTGGCGCGCGCAGCCAGCCTGATGGGGATGAGCCTCATCGGCATCAAGCGCGGCTTTAACGGCCTGATCGGCAAATCAGGCAGTTTGGACGAGGATATCATCCACCTGACGCTGGATCAGGTGTTGGACATCGCCGACCTGCCGGGCACCTACCTGCGCACGGCCCGATGCAAGGAGTTTGTGCAGGAAGAGTATCAGGACAAGGCGGTGCGCCTGCTGGAGGAGCTGGACGTGTGCGGCATTGTGGTCATCGGCGGCGATGGCTCCATGCAGGGGGCGCAGGCGCTGGCGCGCAAGGGCGTGCCCGCCATCGGCATCCCGGGCACCATCGACAATGACCTGGGCTACACCGAGCAATCCCTGGGCTTTGACACCGCGGTCAACGTATGCGTGGATGCGGTGCGCGCCATCCGCGCCACCAGCCGCTCCCACGACCGCGCCGCGGTGGTTGAGGTGATGGGCCGCAACTGTGGCGACATCGCGCTCAACACGGCGCTGTCCACCGGCAGCGAGATTGTCATCGTGCCCGAGATCCGCAACTGGTCGGTGGATGACGTGGCCCAGCGCCTCAACGCGCTGGTGGACCGCGGCAACAAGCGCGCCACCATCGTGGTGGCCGAGGGCGCCTGGAAGAGCATGGCCCCCTTTGACGTGTACGGCTATATGAAGGACTACGATTCCGGCAGCCGCCCGGTGTTCCCCGGCTCGCCGATGGACGCCTACTTCCTGGCCCGCATCGTGGAAAACATGGTGAAGAAGACCGAGGTGCGCGCCACCGTGGTCGGCTACACCCAGCGCGGCCGCCAGCCCAGCGCGCGCGATGCGGCCTTTGCCTTTGAGGCGGGCGTGGTGGCGGTCAACCTGCTCAAGCACGGGGAGAGCAACCGCGTGGTGGGCGTACATAACGGCAAGGTGTTCCACATGGACATCGAAAGCGCCCTGCAGATCAAGCCCAGCTTCAACCGCCGCATGTACAACATGGTCAACGCGCTGTAAACAACAGCGGATGCACGTATGCAAACAGCCTTCCCGCACACACAGGAAGGCTGTTTTTTGATGGTTAGATTAATTGATCAGTCGATCAGCGGCTGCCCGGTCATCTCCTCGGGGATGGGCAGGCCCATGACCTTGAGCATGGTGGGGGCGATGTCGCACAGCTTGCCGCCGCTTTTCAACTGCTTGCCCACAAACTCGCTGCCGCAGGCGATGAAGGGCACCGGGTTGGTGGTGTGGGCGGTGAAGGGCTCGCCCGTCAGGTAGTCAATCATCTGGTCGGCGTTGCCGTGATCGGCCGTCACAAAGGCGCGGCCGCCCAGGCGCAGGATCTCGTCCACCAAAATGCCCACATCCTGATCCACCTCTTTGACGGCGGCCTCGGCCGCGGCCATGATGCCCGTATGGCCCACCATGTCGCAGTTGGCGTAGTTGAGGATCATCACATCGTACTTGCCCGAGCGAATGGCCTCCAGCGCCTGCTCGGTCACCTGGGGGGCGGACATCTCGGGCTTGAGGTCGAAGGTAGCCACCTTGCTGGACGGCACCAGAATGCGGTCCTCCCCGGGATAGCTGGGCTCGATGCCGCCGTTGAAGAAGAAGGTGACGTGGGCGTATTTCTGCGTCTCTGCGATGTGCAGCTGCGTCAGCCCCAGGCCGGAGAGGTACTCGGCCAGCGTCATGCGCAGGCTGTCGGGCGGGTTGACCACGCGCAGCCAGTCGCCAAAGGTCTCATCGTACTGGGTCATGCTGACAAACTGCACGGGGATCTGCCCGCCTTCGCGCTCAAAGCCGGTGAAATCCGGGTCGATGAGGGCGCGGGTCAGCTGCCTGGCCCGGTCGGGGCGGAAGTTGAAGAAGATGATGCTGTCCTTGGGCTGCACCGTGGCCACGGGCTTGCCCCCGTGCATGATGACGGTAGGCTTGACGAACTCGTCATTTTCGCCCTTGTCGTAGCTTTGCTGCACGGCCTCATCCGGGCTAAGGGCGGGCACGCCGCGCCCCAGGGCGATGGCATCGTAGCCCAGCTGCACGCGGGGCCAGATGTTGTCACGGTCCATGCCGTAGTAGCGGCCCTGGATGCTGGCAATCTGGCCCACGCCAATCTCCAGCATCTTCTGCTCCAGCTCCCGCACATAGCCCAGGCCGCTGGCGGGCGGCGTGTCGCGGCCGTCCAGCAGGGCGTGCACATACACGCGGGTCAGCCCCCGGTCCTTGGCCATCTTGAGCAGCGCGTACAGGTGGGTATTGTGGCTGTGCACGCCGCCGTCACTCAGCAGGCCGATCAGGTGCAGCGCCCTGTCCTTCTTCTTGGCCGTGTCCATGGCCCAGATCAGCGGCTCCTTCTGATACAGCTCGCCATCCAGGATGTCCTTGGTGATGCGCGTCAACTCCTGATACACCACGCGGCCCGCGCCGATATTGAGGTGCCCCACCTCGCTGTTGCCCATCTGCCCATCGGGCAGGCCCACGCTCATGCCGCTGGCGCCCAGCTGGGTATGGGGATAGGCGGCCATCAGCCGGTCTACATTGGGGGAACCGGCGGCGGCAATGGCGTTGCCCAGCGGGTTGGGGTTGATGCCAAAGCCATCCATGATAATCAGCGCCGTCAACTTCTTGAACATGCATCTCCTTTCGGGCCTGCGGGACAATACACCCGCGCCCCCGGCCAAACGGCCGGCCAACTACAATATACCCAACCCGGGCAAAATAATCAGCCGCTTTCTATACGAAAAAGCGCTTTAAAAAGGGTGGGGCGCCTTGCTCGGCGCCCCCTCTGCCTTATCGGTCGAAGTTGACCACCTTGGCAAAGTCCTCTGCCTTGAGGGACGCGCCGCCGATGAGGCCGCCGTCGATCTCGGGCTGGGCCATGAGGCCCTTGACGTTCTTGGGGTTCATGCTGCCGCCGTACTGGATGCGCACGCGGTTGGCAGCACCGCGGCCAAACTTAGCGGCGATGGCCTTGCGGATGACGCCGATGGTCTCGTTGGCCTGCTCATCGGTGGCGGTGAGGCCGGTGCCGATGGCCCACACGGGCTCGTAGGCGATGACCACCTTGCGCACCTGCTGGGGCGTCAGGCCGGTGAGGGCGATCGTGGTCTGGTAGGTGACCAGCGCATCGGTGTAGCCGGCCTCGCGCTGCTCCTTTTGCTCGCCAACGCAGATGATGGGGGTCAGCCCGCCCTCGACGGCGGCCAGCACGCGGCGGTTGACGGTTTCATCCGTCTCGCCAAAGTACTGGCGGCGCTCGCTGTGGCCGATGATGACATAGTCCACCTTGCTCGCCTTGAGCATGCCCGCGCTCAGCTCGCCCGTGAAGGCGCCCGAGGGCATGTAGTGCACATTCTGTGCGCCTACCTTGATCTTGCTGCCCTTGACGGCCTGTACGGCAGCCGGGATGTCCACCGCGGGCACACAGACCACCACCGTGGCGGCCGCGTACTGCACCAGGGGCTTCAGTTCTTCAATCAGGGCCTTGGTTTCCGCCGGGGTTTTGTTCATTTTCCAGTTGCCGGCAATGATGGGTGTGCGCATATTGTTCAATACTCCTGTCGATTAATTGTCGTTAAGGGCGGCCACGCCGGGCAGCACCAGGCCTTCCAGATACTCCAGCGACGCGCCGCCGCCGGTGGAGATATGGCTCATCTTGTCGCCGTAACCCAGCTGCACCACGGCCGCCGCGCTGTCGCCGCCGCCGATGATGGTGGTGGC
>JAAZBU010000044.1 GCA_012513645.1 Clostridiales bacterium
ATGTCAAAGCGTCGGTTTGGCTGGTGGTGCAGCAGATCAATCAGCCGCTTTAACGGCAGCATGCCGGGCTTCACCAACCGCGCGTACAGCAGGGGAAAGGCGCACTCCAGCCCCACCACGCCGTTCATGCTATTTTTCAGGCCGCCGGCCTTCTCCTGCGCGCTGTGGGGCGCGTGGTCGGTGGCGATCATGTCGATGGTGCCGTCCAGCAGCGCCTCAACCAGTGCCCGGCGGTCGTCCGCGCTGCGCAGCGGCGGGTTCATCTTGAAGCGGCCGTCGTCCTTAAGCGCGCTGTCATCCAGCAGCAGGTAATGGGGCGCGGTTTCGCAGGTTACATCCAGCCCCTCCTGCTTGGCCTGGCGGATCAGGCGGGCGCTCTGGCCGGTGGAGATATGGCACACATGGTAGCGGCAGCCGGTCTCGCGCACCAGCTTAAGGTCGCGCTTCACCTGCGCCCATTCGCTGGCCGGGTCGTTGAGGCTAAGCCCCTGCTGCCGTGCCCAGGCACAGTCGTTCACCGCGCCGTGGGGCAAGCTTTCATCTTCGCAGTGGGCGACGATCACCTTGCCCAGGCGCTTGGCCTCGAGCATGGCCCGGCGCATCAGCGCGTCGCCCTGCACGCCGCGACCGTCATCGCTGTAGCCGGCCACATGCGGGGCCATGTCCGTCATGTCGGCCAACTCGCTGCCCTGCTGCCCCCGGGTGATGGCCCCATAGGGCAGCACCCGCACCTTTGCTCCATGGGCAATCATGTCCAGCTGCGTCTGCAGGGCGGGCATGCTGTCGGGCACGGGATTCAGGTTGGGCATGGCGCACACCGCCGTGTACCCGCCGCGCGCGGCGGATAGCGTGCCGGTCGCCATGGTCTCCTTGTACGAAAAACCGGGTTCCCTCAGATGAACATGTACATCTGTGAAACCCGGAAAAATGTGACGCCCCGTGCAGTTGATCACCCTGTCCGTGGGGGAGGGAACCCCGTCCCCGATGGCGGTGACCACGCCATCCCTGATGAAAACACTCCCCCTGATGAACTGTCCGTCCAGATACACCAGGCCGCCTTGCAAAACGCAGTTCATGTGTCGCCTCGTTTCGTCGTGGGCATGCATGCAGTTGGCGCGTGCTTTGAACCCGAAGCATCTTAGCAAAGATAACCGAACTTGTCAATCGGTTTTCCTGAAATCGTTCGTTGTTTTTGCGGCTGTTATGCCGTTTCAAACTGCGCGGCATATAGCTGGGCGTAAAAGCCCTGCTGGCGCATCAGGTGCTCGTGGGTGCCCTGCTCCACGATGTTGCCGTCGCGCACCACCAGAATGTTGTCTGCATTCTCAATGGTGGACAGGCGGTGGGCAATCACAAAGGCGGTGCGGCCGGCCATCAGCCTGCGCATGGCCTCCTGGATGCGGCGCTCTGTCTGGGTGTCCACGTTGGAGGTGGCCTCGTCCAATATCAGCATGGGCGCGCCGGACAGCATGGCCCGCGCGATGGTGAGCAGCTGCTTTTGCCCCTTGGAGATGTTGACGCCGTCATCGCCGATGAGGGTGTCATAGCCCTGGGGCAGCTTGCTGATAAAGCCGTGGATGCGGGCGGCGCGGGCTGCCTGCTCCACCTCCTCGCGGGTGGCCTCGGGCCTGGCGTAGGCGATGTTATCCAGCACCGTGCCATGAAACAGCCAGCTGTCCTGCAACACCATGCTGTAGGCGCTGCGCAGGCTTTTGCGGGTAAGGCCGTAAATGTCCTGCTCATCCACCTTGATGGTGCCCGAATCTATATCGTAAAAGCGCATCAGCAGGTTGATCAGCGTGGTCTTACCCGCCCCCGTGGGGCCGACGATGGCCGTCAGCGCGCCGGGCCGGGCGTGCATGTTGAACTGACGGATGACCGGTATGCCGGGGATGTAGCTGAAGTCCACATCCTGCGCCTGTACATCGCCGCGCACATTGGTGAGTACATTGGCACCGGGGGCGTCGGGCTTCTCCGCCGGCTCGTCAATCAGGCGGAATACGCGCTCGGCCGCGGCAAAGGCGCTTTGCAGATCGCCCAGAATGTTGGCGGTCTCGTTGATGGGGCCGGAAAACTTGCGGGAATACTGGATAAAGCTGGAGATATCGCCCAGCCCCACGCTGCCCGCCAGATACATCAGCGAGCCGAACACGCTGATCAGCGCCAGCGAGATGTTGTTGATGAAGTTGACCGACGGCCCGATGATGGTGCCGTAGTATTCGCTGGTGGTGTAGGCATCGACTGCCTCGTCATTTTTGCCGTCAAAGTCGCGCAGCACCTCGGCCTCGCGGCCGTAGACCTTGGTGGTCTTCTGGCCGCCGATCATCTCCTCCATAAAGCCGTTGAGCTCGCCCAGCTTGGCGCTTCTGCGGCGGAACATGGGGCGGGTGCGCCGGGTGACCCAACGGGTGTAGATCACCGTCAGCGGCACCGTCACCGCGAAGATGGCAACCAGCGCCGGCTGAATGGTCAGCATCATGATCAGCGATACGCTGACGGTGATCACGCTCTCCAGAATCTGCAAAAAGTCGGTGGACAGGCTTTCGTTGACGGTGTCCACGTCGTAGCTCATCACGCTGATCAGGTCGCCCGCCTGGCGCCCGTCAAAAAAGCCGACCGGCAGCGTGACCAGCTTGTCAAACACATCCTTGCGCATGCGGTAGGTGGTGTTTCGCGTCAGTTTGAGGGTGACGCGGCTGAGCAGGTAGCGGAAGATGGAGGAGGCCAGGTAGCACAGCGCCATCAGCCCGGTGTAGGTAAACAGCAGGGGAAAATCAGCCTGCCCCTGGCCCACGCCGATGGCGTCGATTGCCAGGCCGGACAGCTTGGGCCCTACCAGTGCCACCAGGTTGGTCAGCACCACCAGCACCATGGCCAGCATCAGCAAAAAGCGGTAGCGGCCCAGGTAGCGCCACATGCGGCGCAGCAGAAGCCAGCGCGAGGTATGCACCTGGTTGTCCTGCCGCTTATCGCCGCTCAGGTCGCCGCGGGAAAGACGGCCCATCATGCGGGGGTTAGACATCGCGCGCACCTCCTTCCGCGCCCATCTGGGTGAGGGCGATTTCGCGGTAGGTGGGGCAGCCCTCCATCAGCTCATCATGGGTGCCGTAGCCGATCTCGCGG
>JAAZBU010000045.1 GCA_012513645.1 Clostridiales bacterium
AGGCAGTCATCAAGGCTGTCAACAAGGCCGCTGAGCAGTTGGCGGCCCCTGCCGCCGAAGAAGCGGCTGCACCTGCCGAAGCGACCGATGCGCCTGCCGCCGAACCGGCAGCGGATGCCAATGTGCTGACCTCCTCCGCCAAGGGCTACGGCGGCCCGGTGGCTGTGAGCGTGACCCTGAACGACGACAATACCATTGCCGCTCTCACCGTGGGCGATGCGGACTTTGCCGAGACTCAGGGCTTGGGCAGCAAGGTACAGGACGAGGAGTTCATCAAGCAGTTCATCGGCAAGAAGGTGCCCCTGCAGGACGGCGACATCGATATCATCGCCAGCGCAACCGTCAGCAGCGAGGCAGTCATCAAGGCTGTCAACAAGGCCGCTGAGCAGTTGGCTGCCCCTGCCGTTGAAGAAACGGCTATACCTGCCGAAGCGACCGATGCGCCTGCCGCCGAGCCGGCAGCGGAGACCAATGTGCTCACCTCCTCCGCCAAGGGCTACGGCGGGCCGGTGGCCGTGAGCGTGACCCTGAATGACGATAACACCATTGCCGCCCTGACCGTGGGTGATGCGGACTTTGCCGAGACCCAGGGCCTGGGCAGCAAGGTGCAGGACGAGGAGTTCATCAAGCAGTTCATCGGCAAGAAGGTGCCCCTGCAGGACGGCGACATCGACATCATCGCCAGCGCCACCATCAGCAGCGAGGCAGTTATCAAGGCTGTCAACAAGGCTGCTGAGCAGTTGGCTGCTCCTACTGAAGAACTTCGCACGGCCACTTCCTCCAGCAAGGGCTACGGCGGGCCGGTGGCGGTCACCATCACGCTGAACGCGGACGACACCGTCGCTTCGCTGACCGTGGGGGATGCAGACTTTGTTGAAACCCAGGGCCTGGGCAGCAAAGTGCAGGACGAGGAGTTCACCAAGCAGTTCATTGGCAAGAAGGTGCCCATGAAACTGTCTGATATCGATACCGTGACCAATGCAACCGTGACCAGCGAGGCGGTCGTCAATGCTGTCAACAAAGCGGCTGAAAAGCTGCTGAAATGATATGTGGTGGATCAGCTACAGAAAGGCGGGATGGTTTTGAGAAAGTATAGTTTCCGCGGCGGTATCCATCCGCTGCGCGACACCCATGAGGGGAAGGAGCTCACACGCAACAAGCCAATCCGGGAGGTTGTTGCCCAGGTGGTTCGCATCCCCATGGACATGCATATCGGTGCGCCCAGCGAGCCGATCGTCAAAAAAGGCGACCGGGTGTTGATAGGCCAGAAGATTGCGGAGGCAGTGGGCGGCATCGGTGTTCCGGTGCACGCCAGTGTATCCGGCACGGTAACCGAGGTTGCCGCCTATCAGATGATGCACAAGAAGCCCAGCATGTGCATTACCATTGAAAATGACGGGCTGGAAGAGTGGGTGCAGCTTGCCCCTCTGGGCGATGTGGAGACAGCAGCGGCGGACAAAATCATCCCCGCCGTCAAAGAAGCCGGTATTTGCGGCATGGGTGGCGCCTGCTTCCCCACGCACATCAAGATGTCGCCTCCGGCCGGCAAAGTGGTGGACACGGTGCTGCTCAATGGCGCTGAGTGTGAGACCTTCCTGACGGCGGACTTCCGCCTGATGCTGGAGCAGCCGGAGCGTGTCGTTAACGGCTTGCGGGCCGTGATGCGCGCCATGGGCGTCAAGCGCGGCATCATCTGCATTGAGGACAACAAGCCTGAGGCCATCCAGGCCATCACCAAGGCGGCGGCGGGCCGCGAGGGGGTGGAGGTAGGCACCCTCAAAACCAAGTACCCGCAGGGCGGGGAAAAGCAGCTGATCTACTCTGTGCTGGGGCGCGAAGTGCCTGCTGGCGGGCTGCCCATGGATGCGGGCGTTGTTGTGCTTAACGTAGGGACTGCGGCTGCCATCGCTGACGCTGTGATAGAGGGCAAGCCCCTCATCAGCCGCGTGACCACGATCTCGGGCGCGGTGGCTGCGCCGGACAACCTGTTGCTTCGCATCGGCACCCTGTTGAAGGATGCGGCCGAGGCCTGCGGCGGTTATGCCAAGGAGCCGGGCAAAATCTTTGTCGGCGGCAGCATGACCGGTGTATGCGCGCCAAATGACGAGGCCAGCATTTCCAAGGCTAACAACGGGCTGGTGGTCTTTGATGAGAAGGATGCCCAGTTGCCCGATGAAAGCAGCTGCATCCGCTGCGGCCGCTGCATCGATGCCTGCCCTGTGTGGCTCAACCCCTATCAGATGAAGCGCGACTACCAGCTGGGCAAGCTGGACGAGATGGAGAAGAAGCTGCATGTGATGGAGTGCGTGCTTTGCGGCTCCTGCTCCTATGTCTGTCCTGCCCGGCAGTACCTGACGCCGGCGTTTAAGGATGCCAAGGACATCATCACGGCAAGGAGGATGAAACAATGAACTTGCGCGTCTCAACCGGCCCGCATCTGCTGACGCGGGAGAACACACAGACCTTGATGCTGGATGTGTTGATTGCCCTGGCGCCAACCACGGCGGCCGGTATCTATCTGTTCGGCCTTCGGGCGGCATGGGTGCTGTGCGTTGCGGTGATTGCTGCCGTGCTCAGCGAATATATCTGGCTCAAGCTGATGAAGAAAACCATCGTCATCGGCGATCTGTCCGCTGTGGTGACCGGCCTCATCGTCGGCCTCAATATGCCGGCCGGCGTGTCCCTGTGGATTCCCGCGCTGGGCAGTGCCATTGCCATCATCTTGGTGAAGCAGCTGTTTGGCGGCATCGGCCATAACTTCATGAACCCGGCCATGTTTGCCCGCGCGTTCCTGCTGGCCTCCTGGCCGGCGCGGATGACCAGCTTTTTGCTGCCCGAGCGGCTGTTGGGCACTTCCCAGGCCGCCTTTGGCGTGGACATGATCTCCGGTGCCACCCCGCTGGTCACCAAGGCGCGCAACATCCCGCTGAGCGACCTGCTGCTGGGCAACATCCCCGGCACCATCGGCGAGGTGTGCAAGGTAGCCATCCTCATCGGCCTGGTCTATATGCTGGTGGTCAAGGTGGTATCCTGGCATGTGCCGGTATTCTTTGTGGGCACCGTGGCGCTGATGAGCTGGCTGGTGGGCAGCGACCCGCTGGTGGCCATCCTGTCAGGCGGCGTGCTGTTTGGCGCTGTGTTTATGGCGACAGACTATGTGACCAACCCGATGCAAAAGATTGGACAGTGTATCTTTGGCCTGGGCTGTGGGGCGATGGTGGTCATCATCCGCAGCTGGGGCAACTACCCCGAGGGCGTCACCTATGCAATCCTGTTTATGAACTGCCTGACGCCTTTGATCGACCGCTTTAGCAGCAAACGAGTGTATGGGATGGTGAAGAAACATGCCTAAGAATAACTTGAGGGGCGTTTTTGTTAACGGCATTTTCAACGAAAACCCCGTCTTCCGGCTGGTGCTGGGCACCTGCCCTGTCATCGCGGTGACCACCAGCGCCATCAACGGCGCGGGCATGGGGCTTGCAGCCACCTTTGTGCTGATTGGCTCCAACGCGGTCATCTCCATGCTGCGCAACTTCATCCCCGGCAAGGTGCGCATCCCTGCCTTCATCGTGGTCATCTGCACCTTTGTAACGATGATTCAGCTGCTGATGCAGGCCTATCTGCCCAGCCTGTATGAGGCGCTGGGTATCTTCCTGCCGCTGATCGTGGTGAACTGCATTATCCTGGCGCGGGCGGAGGCCTTTGCCAGCAAAAACGGTTTGATGGCATCCATCGTGGATGGCGTCGGCATGGGCTTGGGCTTTACCCTGGCCATGGTGCTGATGGGCACGGTGCGCGAGCTGCTGGGCAATGGCACGGTATTCGGCTTCTCCCTGCTGGGGGCCAGCTTCGAGCCGGTGCTTCTGTTCATCCTGGCACCCGGCGGGTTCCTGGCCTATGGGCTGCTGCTGGGCATCATCAACGCCATCAGCAATAAGCGGGCAGCCAGCAAAAAGCATGAGGAGGTAAAGGCGGCATGAGGCTCAGCGAAATCGGCATCTTCCTCTTCTTTGTCAACGCTGCGTTTAGCAACAACTTCATTTTCTCCCGCTTTCTGGGCAACTGCCCATACCTGGGCGTCTCCAACAAGCTGGAGACGGCGACCGGCATGGGCGTGGCCGTGGTGTTCGTCATGGGCATCGCGTCGCTGTTTTGCTACCTGACGTATGAGTACATTCTGGTGCCTCTTGGCCTGCAGTACCTCAATACCATTGCCTTTATCCTGATTATCGCCGCGCTGGTGCAGTTTGTGGAGATGTTCATGAAGAAGTCCCTGCAGTCGCTTTACAGCGCGCTGGGCATCTACCTGCCCCTGATCACCACCAACTGCGCCGTGCTGGGCGTGACCATCCTCAACATGAACAGCGGGTTCAACCTGCTGGAGTCCGTGCTCAGCGGCGTGTTTGGCGCGATTGGCTTCCTGCTGGCCATTGTACTGATGGCGGGCGTGCGCGAGCGGCTGGAAAGCTCGGAGATTCCCAAGGCGTTCAAGGGCTTCCCGATCAGCCTGATTATCGCCGGCTTTATGTCGGTGGCGTTCATGGGCTTCTCGGGCCTGGTCAAGTGAGGAGGACAGCATGAGCACAAATGCGATTCTTTACGCGATAGCCGTGTTGGGCGGCCTGGGCATCGGCTTCGGTCTGCTGCTCACCCTGGCTGACAAAGTATTCTATGTCCCCGTGGATGAGCGCGTGGTGCGGGTGCGTGAGGCGGTTGCCGGCGCAAACTGCGGCGTGTGCGGCTACCCCGGCTGCGACCAGTTTGCAGAGGCAGTGGTGCGAGGCGAAGCGCCCGTCACCGGCTGCACCCCGGGCGGCGGTGCTTCAGCAAGCGCCCTGGCCGAGATCATGGGCCTGGACAATGTTGATGTGGAACCCACCGTGGCGCGCGTGCGCTGCCAGGGTGGCGATGGCATCGCCAAGGACAGCTTCCAGTACCAGGGGTTCAAGACCTGCCGTCACGCCATGTCCCTGTCAGGCGGGCCCAAGCTGTGCCCCACGGCCTGCGTTGGCCTGGGCGACTGCGAGCGCGTGTGTCAGTTTGACGCCATCCGTATGGTCAATGGCCTGAGCGTCATTGATCCCGACAAGTGCACCGCCTGCGGCGCCTGCATCACCGAGTGCCCCAACAGCCTGATCAAGCTGCTGCCCCGGGCGGCCACGGTAACTGTACGCTGCATGAACACCCAGGCGCCCAAGCCGGCCAACCTGAGCTGCGACCATGCCTGCATCGGCTGCAAGCGCTGTGAAAAGGCCTGCGAGTATGACGCCATTCACGTCACCAACTTCCTGGCCGAGATTGATGTGGAAAAGTGCACCCTGTGCGAAGCCTGTGTTGCTGTATGCCCCAAGCAAAGCATCACGGTCAGCAAGTAACACTGCCCGATATGAGATGACCCGGACAAAGCGCGCCCGAATGGGGGCGCTTTGCCCTTTTCAGGAGAAAATAATGATGAGCTTTCGCCGCTTTCTTGCTCTGCTGCTGGCCCTGCTGCTGATGCCGGCTGTTCAGCTGGTTGGCCTGGCTGAGGAGGACAGGCTGACGGATGAGCAGCTGCGCGACCTGCTGTACGAATTGTCTCTGCAGGAGGATGCAAGCAGTGATTATATTGTGCTGCCCGATGACTTCCGCATGCCGGCGACCGGGCTGGACGGCGAGTACCGCCTGCTGATTGTCGGCGTGGACAGCGACGCCCCCAAGGTGACCGGCCGCAGCGACACCATGATCCTGGCGGTGCTCAATACCCGGCAAAAGACGCTGAAGCTGATCTCCTTCATGCGTGACCTGTATGTCAGCATCCCGGGCCGCGGCCACAACCGCCTCAACGCCGCCTATGTATACGGGGGCCAGCAATTGCTGCGCCGTACCCTGGAGGAGAGCTTCGGCGTGGTGGCCGATGCCTACGTGGCGGTCAACTATTCGCTGATGGCAGAGTTAGTCGATGCCATCGGCGGGGTAGAGCTGACGGTGGAGGAGTATGAGCTCAAACCCCTTAACGGCATCCTCGGCTACTACAACTATCAGCGGGAGCGCCCGGAGGAGGAGGGGATGCTGGCAGCATCCGGCACCCGCATCCTCACCGGCTTGCAGGCCATGAGCTATGCCCGCATCCGCAAGGTGGACAGCGATTTTGAGCGCGTTGGCCGTCAGCAGCGTGTGCTGCGCGCCATCTATGAGCGTGTGATGCAGCTGCCCATAGACCGGCTGGGGGAGGTCATCCTGACATTCATAGATCGCATTCGCACGGACATCAGCATGACGGACGCGCTGAACCTGTTGCAGGACTTGCTTCAGGCGGGCGACCTGCGCATTGATGCCCTGAGCATCCCGGTCAGCAAGTCGTTTTCCTCCAAAATGATCAACAAAGCCTATTTCTTGGTGCCAAACATCAAGCGAAACAGGGCGGCCATTGCGGATTTTCTGAGCGCACAATGACCTCTCTGCGGGTTGATAAACCGCGGCAAAGACGCTACAATAGGCAGCAAGAATGAAGGAGGTGGCTCTATGTATACAGACATCATCAAGACTGCGCAGGATAAAATGGAAAAGACGCGCGACGTGCTCAAGCGCGATCTGCAGTCTCTGCGTGCGGGGCGGGCCAACCCGCAGTTGTTGGACCGCATCATGGTGGACTACTACGGCACCATGACGCCGCTGAACCAGATTGCCAATATCACTGCGCCCGAGGCGCGCATGCTGGTCATCTCCCCGTGGGATGCCAAGGCTATCCCGCAGGTGGAAAAGGCCATTCAAAAGAGTGACCTGGGCATGAACCCGGCCAACGACGGCAAGATCATCCGCCTGATTGTACCCGAGCTCAACGAGGAGCGCCGCCGGGAGCTGAGCAAGAAGGTCAGCCAGGCTGCGGAGGAGTCTAAGATCGCGCTGCGTTCCATCCGCCGCGACGCCATCGAGCAGATCAAAAAGCTGAAAAAGGACTCCTTGATCACGGAGGACGACCAGCGCAAGGCTGAGGATGAGATGCAAAAGGTGACCGATAACGCGGTCAAAGAGGTGGACAAGCAGGCCGCCGAAAAAGAAAAAGAGATCATGGAGTTTTGATTCCAGATCATCTGATTGGACAGCCCCTCAAAGCGGCGCTTGCAGCCTGTGCTGCCCAGGGCATTGTGCCCCAGGTGCTGGAAACCAGGGCGCCCAGGGACCGCTTGCAGCCACCCATCGGCACCCCGCGGATTATCGCTGTCCGCGGGGAATGCTTGCTTGTCGCTTACTTTAGGGACGGACAGCCGGAGGAGATGCATGCGGCAGAATGAGGCGGGCATGCCGCGTCATGTGGCAATCATCATGGACGGAAACGGCCGCTGGGCCAAGCAGCACAGCCTGGCTGTTGCGCTGGGGCACCGCAAGGGCGTGGAAACGCTGCGGGAGATTGTGCGCTACGCCAGCGATGCCGGCATCGAGGTGCTGTCGCTATACGCCTTCTCCACAGAGAACTGGAAGCGCTCCAAGCCCGAGGTTGCCGCGCTGATGAAGCTGATTCTGGAGTTTTTCCGCTCAGAGATTGACGAACTGCACGCCAATCGGGTGCGCATCCGCATCCTGGGCGATACGCAGGCCCTGCCGGAGGCGCAGCGCAAGGCGGTAGCCGGCGCGGATCTGCGCACTGCCGACAACGACGGCCTGCAGCTGAACATTGCCCTCAACTATGGCGCACGCGACGAGATCCTGATGGCGGTGCGCGCCCTGGCGGAACAGGTAAGCCAAGGGCAGCTGCAGCCGGAGTTGATTGACGCGCAGCGCTTTGAGGCCCAGCTGTATACAGCCGGGCAGCCCGATGTGGATCTGCTGATCCGCACCAGCGGCGAGTACCGGCTGAGCAACTTTTTGCTCTATCAGAATGCCTACGCGGAATTCATGTTCCCTGAGGTGCTGTGGCCGGACTTCACCGTACAGCATTTCGAGCAAGCGCTGGCCGACTTTGGCAGGCGGGACAGACGGTATGGAGGGCGGACCACATGATGACCAGAATCACCACCGGCGCCGTGCTTCTGGTGCTGTTGTTCCTGGCCCTGTGGCTGGGCGGCTGGGTGTTTGCCGTGCTGTGGATTGCAGCAGTGTTGCTGGCGATCGGTGAGGAGTTTGCCGCGCTGACGGCAGCCGGCCACCGACCTGTCGCCTGGCCCACCTGGCTGGCATTGGTGGTCAGCATCCCGTGCTTTTTACTGCTCAGCGATACCGAGGCCATCCGCATCCTGATCGCCATGATTTTTCTTACCTTTCTGATCGTATGCGTCAATGTGCTGTTTCGCAGCGACCCCAAGTTGGTGGACATGCTGATGTCCATCCTGCCGCTGCTGTCGGTGGCGCTGCCCGGCATGTTTTTGCTGGCCATGGCCAGGCTGCCGGTCTCCCTGCAGCGCATTCTGCTGGCCCTCAGCTTTTTCGTACCCACCATGGGGGATATGGCCGCGTATTTTGTGGGCATGCGCTATGGCCGGGTCAAGCTGAACCCGGTCATCAGCCCCAAGAAAACCGTGGAGGGCGCGATTGGCGGCCTGGTTGGCAGCACGCTGACCGCCGTTGGCGTGTATGCGCTGGCGGCTGTGCTGGGCATGTCGCCTCCGGCGGTATGGCACTTCCTGGTCATTGGGCTGGTGGGCGGATTTGTCGGGCAGGTGGGTGACCTGTTTGCCTCCATTATCAAGCGCCACTGCCAAATTAAGGACTTTGGCACCATCTTTCCCGGGCACGGCGGCATGATGGACCGGCTGGATTCCATCCTGTTTGTGGCTGTGTTCATGTACACCTACTACCTGCTGTTTTTATAGCGAAAGGCCATCATGCGCGCCATTACCATCCTCGGCTCTTCCGGCTCCATCGGCACCCAGGCCCTGCAGGTGGTTGATCTGCACCCTGAGCGCTTTCGTGTAGCGGCGCTTTGCGCCCATAGCAATGCCGACTTGCTCTTTGAGCAGGTGCGCCGATACCGCCCCGACATGGCGGCCCTCACCGGCCCCCGGGTGCCCATCCCCGACGATTTGCAGTTTTGCCAGTGGCACTTTGGGCCCGACGCGCTGGAAAAGCTGGCGCATAGCGCCCCGGCGCAGGACGTGCTGGTCGCAGTCAGCGGCATGGTGGGCCTGCGGGCGGTGCTGGCCGCGCGGCAGGCCGGCCGGCGGGTGCTGTTAGCCAACAAGGAGGCGCTGGTCGCCGGTGGCGCGCTGGTGATGGCCCGTTGCCAGGTGTGGGGGCCGGAGGCCACCCTGCTGCCCGTGGACAGCGAGCACAGCGCTGTGTACCAATGCCTCAATGGGGCGCAGGGCAATGCCTACCGGCGCATCATCCTCACGGCATCGGGCGGCCCATTCCGCACCTGGGATCCGGCGCGCATCCAGTTGGCCACGCCCGAGCAGGCGCTCAAGCACCCCAACTGGTCGATGGGCGCCAAGATCACCGTTGACTCAGCAAGCATGTTCAACAAGGCGCTGGAAGTGATCGAAGCCCGCTGGCTGTTTGATGCCAGGCCGGAGCAGATTGAGGTGCTGATCCATCCGCAGAGCATCGTGCATTCGCTGGTTGAGTTTGAGGATGGCGCCGTGCTGGCCCAGTTAGGCCTGCCTGATATGCGCATCCCCATTCAGTACGCCATGAGCTACCCGCAGCGGCTGCCCAGCGGTCTTGAGGCGCTGGATCTGACGCAGATGCATCAACTAACCTTTGAGCATCCGGATGACAGCCGGTTCCCTGCGCTGACATTGGCCTATCAGGCCATGGAGGCCGGGGGTGCTGCATCAGCAGTGCTCAATGCCGCCAACGAGCAGGCCGTGGCCGCCTTTTTGGCCGGGCGCATTGCCTTTGGCGGCATATACCAAGTTGTTACGGAGACCATGCAGCGTTTAGGAAGCCCTGCGGCGGATACATTGGAAGCAGTGGAGCATGCCGACGCACATGCGCGCAGGCTTGCTGACCAGCTTGCCGCCGACATGAACACTTGACCTGAACAGGAGGAACTATGTCCTTATTATACATTCTGGCGGCGATCCTGATGTTTGGCATCATGATCACCGTGCATGAGGCCGGCCATTTCTTTGCGGCCCGGATGAACAAAATCCCGGTGCGTGAGTTTGCTGTTGGCTTCGGGCCCAAGCTGATCGGCTGGAAGAGCAAGAAGCACGAGACCGACTTCTCCATCCGGGCCATCCCGATGGGCGGATTCTGCGCCTTCTACGGTGAGGACGATGGTAGCGAGGGTGCCAAGCAGGACCCCAGGAGCTTTGGCAACCACAGCGCCTGGAAACGGCTGCTGACCATTTTGGCTGGGCCGGTGATGAACATGCTGCTGGCCTTTCTGGTGGCAATCGCCTTTTTCCTGCTCAGCGGTGTTCCCACGGTGACGGGGCCTTCCGTCACCACGGTGCAGACGGTCAACGCCAACAGCCCGGCCGAGCTGGCGGGGCTTCAGCCCTACGATGTCATCGTGTCCATCGATGGGCAGGCGATCACCAACAATGTGACCGAAGCCATCAACCGCGCCACGCAGGACGGGCCGGTCGAGCTGAGCATGGTGGTGGAGCGGCCGGGCAAGGGGCAGATGACGCTGAGCGTGACCCCGCTGTACAACCAGGCCGAGCGCAGGTATATGATGGGCGTCAACCTGCTGACCAATACGCCGCAGGAGTGGCGCACCGTCGGCCTGGGGGAGACGATTGCGGCCGCATTTCACATGTGCGTGGACGCAGGCCGATCCATTCTGGAAGCACTTAACAACCTGATTTTCCGCGGCCAGGGCGCGGGGGAGATCACCGGCTTTGTGGGCGTGACACAGACCATCGTTACCACCACCCAGCAGTCTCAGCTGCCCGGCTACCTGTACCTGATGTGCCTCATTTCGGTCAACCTGGGGCTGTTCAACCTGCTGCCGATCCCCGGGCTGGATGGCAGCCGCATCCTCTTCCTGTTGGTGGAGGCGGTGCGCGGCAAGCCCTTCAAAAAGGAAGGCTATGTGCATGCCATCGGCATGCTGCTGCTGTTTGCGCTGATGATCTGGATTAACATCCGCGACATCCTGAGGTTATTCTGATGGGCGAAAAGAAGACGGTATTTGCCGGCAGCCTGGCCATTGGCGGCAGGCACCCGGTCAGCATACAAACCATGACCAACACCCCCACGGAAGATGTGGCCGCCACCTCCATGCAAATCGCTCAACTGGCCGAAGCGGGCGCCCAGCTGGTGCGTGTATCCGTGTACAGCCAGGAGTGCGCCGCGGCCGTGCGCAGCCTGGTGGACAAAAGCCCTGTGCCCCTGGCAGCCGATGTTCATTTTGACCACCTGCTTGCCATTGCCGCGGTGGAAAACGGCATCAGCAAGCTGCGCATCAACCCCGGGAACATTGGCGATGAGCGGAAGGTGGCCATGCTGGCCGACTGCGCCAGAACACACCGCGTGCCCATCCGTGTCGGGGTGAACTCCGGGTCGCTGCCCAAGGACCTTGTGGCGCAGCACGGTGGCCCAAGCGCGCAATCCATGGTGGCGGCGGCTGAACGCCACATCCGCCTGCTGGAGCAGGCCGGCTTTGACGACATCGTGATATCGCTCAAGGCAAGCGACGTGCGCCTGACGGTGGAGGCCTACCGCCTGGCGGACAAACAGTTTGACTACCCCCTGCATGTCGGCGTGACAGAGGCAGGGCTGCCCGGCCAGGGCACCATCAAATCTGCCATCGGCATTGGCGCCCTTTTGCTGGACGGCATCGGGAACACCGTGCGCGTTTCCCTGACCGGCTCGCCCCTGGCGGAGCCCAAGGCCGCGCGGGATATCCTGCGGGCGATCGGCCTGGTCGGCGCGGTGCAGCTGATTGCCTGCCCCACCTGCGGACGCACCCAGGTGGATGTGGAGGGCATTGCCCGGGAGGTGGAGCAGCGCACGGCGGATATCACCCAGCCCATCAAGGTGGCCGTCATGGGCTGCGTGGTGAACGGCCCGGGTGAAGCACAGGAGGCAAATGTGGCCTACTGCGGGGGCAAGGACGTGGGCGCCCTGTATGTGGACGGCCAGTTTGTGCGCAAGGTGACCGAGCACCCGGCGGACGAGATCGTGTCGGCCGTCCGGGACTACCTGGCCCGACAGGCGGGCCACACGGAGGCAGGACATTGACCTATGACAGCCTGATCGCGGCGATAGAGGCGGAGGTGCCGGCGCTGTCCGGCAAACTGCACTTTGAACAGGCGCGCTATGATGCGGACAGTCGGCGGGCCTATTTGTCGTTTCTGGCAGATACCTTGGTGGGCAACGAGCCGTTTCAGGCCATCAGAAGGGTGCTTGTCAAGGCGTTTCCCGGCATACGCATTTCTTTGCGTGTGGCCTCTCCCTCCCTGGCGCCTGATTTTTTAAGCCGGCCTGCTGAATATGCCGCCCTGTTAACGGCCATCATTGGCCGCTCGCACCCGGCGGCTATTTCCTGGATGCCGGAAACACGCTTCTTACCCGAGGACGAGGCGCTGGTGCTGGAGCTGCCGGACGACTTTTCGCTGAGCTACTTTCAAAAGCAGGATGTGAGCCGCCTGTTGGCCACCGCCGTGCAGGACATCTTCCGCATTTCCCCGCCCATCGTGATGCGGCTGCGTGACGATGTAGAGAAGCGGCTCAAGCGCATCCGCGAGGATCGGGAGGCCCAGGCCGCCCTGCGGGTTCAGGAGCAGTCACAACCTGAAACAGGGCAGAGCAAAGAGCAGCCTTCCGCCCCCGCCAAGGAAAAGAAGAAGGCCAAGCGCATCAAGGGCAGCGCCATTGCCGAGCAGCCTGTGGCCATCAATGGGCTGACAGAGCTATCCGGCCGGGTGACTGTAGCCGGCCGTGTGGTCAATGTGGAGCGGCGCGACATCCCCGGCAAGGAGATGGTGCTGCTCAGTTTTGTGCTGACTGACTATACCGATTCCATCCACTGCAAGATCTTCCTGCGTTACCGCAACGGCCGCTATGGCAACAATGGCGGCGCCGATGCGGCCCCTCCTACAACTGAGGAGATCCGTCAGCTGGAGGATATCGTCGCACAGATTACAGCCAGCAAGGGGCTGAAGGTGCGCGGGGTGTGCCAGTACGATACCTACAGCAAATGCCTGGTATTGATGGCGCAGGATATCTCGGTGCACGAGATTGCCCGGCGCAAGGACACCGCCGAGCACAAGCGCGTGGAACTGCACGCCCATACGCAGATGAGCGTGATGGATGGCACCGTGTCGGCAGCCGACCTGATTGCCAAAGCGGCAAAATGGGGGCATGAGGCCATTGCCATCACCGATCACGGTGTGGTGCAGGCCTACCCCGAGGCCTTCTCCGCCGCCCGGGCCAATAAGATCAAACTGATCCCCGGCCTGGAAGGCTATATGATCGACAGCACTCCCATCGTGCGCCATGCCACCAATCGCCCCATTGACGATCCCATCGTGGTGCTGGACTTTGAAACCACGGGGCTCAATACCAGCCAGGACCGCATCATCGAAATCGGCGCGGTCAAGCTGCAAAGCGGCCAGGTGCAGGATACCTTTTCCATGATGGTCAACCCCGGCTTCCCTTTGCCGCCCAAGATCACCGAGATTACCGGCATTGCCGACCACATGCTGCTGGATGCGCCCAGCGCCGAGCAGGCATTGCCCAAGCTGCTTGAGTTTATTGGCGAGTGCCCGTTGGCTGCTCACAACGCCTCCTTTGACGTAGCCATCCTCAACAGCGAGATGGCCCGCCAGGGGAAGAAGCAGCGGTTCACGCAGATTGATACGCTTTTTTTCGCGCAGAAGCTGTACCCCGAGCTCAAGCGCTTTCGCCTCAATGCCGTGTGCAAGCACCTGGGGGTATCGCTTAAAAATGCGCACCGCGCCGTATTCGATGCGACCGCCACGGCCCAGATCCTGGCAAAAATGCTGGAGGAGGCCAAGAGCCGGGGCGCCGTCAACTTGAACGAGATAGACGAGCATGTGACCGGCTATACCAAGAGCATTGACCGGCACGTGATTTTGCTGGCTACCTCCCAGCAGGGCCTGCAAAACATCAACCGCCTGGTCACGCTGTCGCACCTGAAGCACTTTTACTACGTGCCCAAGATACCGCGCGACAGGATAGAAACCTATCGCGAGGGGCTGTTGGTGGGCTCTGCGTGCAGCAATGGCGAGGTGTTTCAGGCCATACTGGCCGGCACGCCCGAGGACCAGCTGGAGGAAATCGCCCGCTTCTACGATTACCTGGAGGTTCAGCCGGTTGAGAACAACCGGCTGCTGGTGACCCGGGGGCTGGTGGGCGACGCGGCAGAACTGGAGGCCATCAATCGGCGCATCATTGCGCTAGGAGAAAAGCTGTCCATCCCCGTGGTGGCGACCGGCGACAGCCACTACCTGGAGCCCGAGGACGGTGCCTTCCGCGCCATTTTGCACCATAGCCAGCACAATGAGTATGCCGATGAGCTGCCCAAGGCGCACCTGCGCACCACCGATGAGATGCTCGAGGCCTTCTCCTGGCTGCCGGCGGACAAGGCGCGGGAAATTGTCATCGACAACCCGCAGGCCATTGCGCAGCGCATTGGCGATATCTCCCTGTACCCCAAGCACCCGGACAACCTCACCACCTTTTCGCCTGTATGGGAAACGGCCAACGAGGATATTCGCAACATGGCCACGGACAGGGCACGCGAACTGTACGGGGATGTGCTGCCCGAGCTGGTGCAAAAGCGCCTGGACAAGGAGCTTACATCCATCATCGGCTATGGCTATGCCACACTGTACAGCATCGCCAACAAGCTGGTCTCCAAGTCCCTTGAGGATGGCTACCTGGTGGGCAGCCGCGGCTCGGTCGGCTCCTCGCTGGTGGCCACGCTCTGCGGCATCACCGAGGTGAACCCCTTGCCGCCGCACTACCGCTGTGCGGCCTGCCGGACGGTCGATTTTGATGTGCCCGAGGGCTATACCGTAGGCATAGACTTGCCGGATAAATCCTGTGTCCATTGCGGGCAGAAGCTGATCAAAGACGGCTTTGACATCCCCTTTGAGGTGTTCCTGGGGTTCAAGGGCGACAAGGTGCCCGATATTGACCTCAACTTCTCCGGCGAATACCAGTCCACCGCCCACGCCTATGTGGAGGAGCTGTTTGGCAAGGGGTATGTATACCGCGCCGGCACGATTGGCACCCTGCAGGAAAAAACAGCCTTCGGCCTCGTGCTCAAATACATGGAGGACAAGGGCAAAACCTTTTCCGACGCCGAAAAGAGCAGGCTGGCGCTGGGCTGCGTTGGGGTGAAGCGCACCACCGGCCAGCACCCGGGCGGCATTGTGGTGCTGCCCAAGGAGTATGAGATCACGCAGTTTACCGCCGTGCAGCACCCCTCTGATGACGCTAGCAAGGGCGTGGTGACTACGCACTACGACTTTGGTTCCATGCACGATATTCTGGTTAAGCTGGATATCTTGGGGCATGATGACCCCACCATGATCCACATGATGGAGCGGCTGTCGGGCGTGCCATATTACGATGTGCCGCTGGACGACAAGCAGTCCATGTCCCTGTTTCGGTCGCCCGAAGCCCTGGGCGTGACGGCGGAGCAGATAGGCTGCCAGACGGGCACGCTGGGTGTGCCTGAGTTTGGCACCTCTTTTGTGCGTCAAATGCTGATGGATACGCAGCCCACCACCATGGAGGAGCTGATCCGCATCTCCGGCCTGTCCCACGGTACCGACGTGTGGCTGGGGAACGCCAAAGACCTGATAGACTCCGGCACGGCCACCTTGCTGCACTGCATCTGCACCCGTGACGACATCATGAATACCCTCATTCAGCGCGGCGTGGCCGAGAAGACGGCCTTTGACGCCATGGAAAGCGTGCGCAAGGGCAAGGGCCTCAAGCCGGACATGGAGGCGGCCATGCGCGAAAAAGGCCTGGAGGAGTGGTTTATCAACAGCTGCAACAAGATTGCCTACATGTTTCCCAAGGGGCACGCCGTGGCCTATGTCACCATGGCGCTGCGCGTGGCGTGGTACAAGGTGCACTGGCCGCTGCAATACTACGCGGCCTACTTTACCATCCGCTCGGTCGGCTTTGATGCGCGCACCATGACGCGGCCACTCGCCCATATCCGCACCATGCTAAGCGACCTCAACGCCATGGACACCAAGGATTTGAGCGGAACACAAAAGGATGAGATCGTTGCGCTGGAGGTGGTGCTGGAGATGCTGTCCCGCGGATTTGCCTTCCTGCCGCCCGACCTGTACCTGAGCGACGCCTCCGAGTTTTTAATTGAAGGTAACGGCCTGCGCGTACCGCTGGCCTCGCTCAGCGGCTTCGGTAAGGCCGCCGCCCAGAGCATTGTTGAGGCGCGGTCCGACCCCTTTGTGTCCATCGAAGACCTGCGCAAGCGCACCAGCATCAACACCAGCGGCATTGACATGCTGCGTGAGGCCGGCGCGCTGAGGGACCTTTCCGACACCAATCAGGTGGACTTCTTCTCGCTGCTGTAGGCCGCAAGGCAGCCAACGATACCCAAATGCCTTCCAAAGGCATGGGTTTGTGCACAGAATGCGTTAAATTGCCATGAAATGACGGCGTTTTACTTGTCACGCCGTTTTTTCTATGGTATACTCTCCCCGTATTTCAATGAGGAAAGAAGGGTTTGTCGAAGAGTGGGAGCTGCGTTGGAGGAGGGTCAGTGCGTCAGGCACAGATCTTTTTCTGGAACGCAGTGAATGCCCGCTTTTTGTATTGCAAAGAGAATGGCAAAAGATAGCGGAAAGATCAGCATCAAGAAGGTCTGCGCCGGGCTGGCGGAAGAGTTGGGCTACGAACTGGTGGACGCGGGCTTTGAAAAGGAAGGCGGCAGCCAATACCTGCGCATCTATCTGGACAATGAGAAGGGCATCACGCTGAGTGACTGCGAGGCCTACCACCGCAGGGTGCAGCCGCTGCTGGAGGATGTGGAGTACGACTTCCTGGAGGTATCCTCCCCGGGCATCGACCGCCCCATCCGCACCGCGGCATATGCGCAAAAGGCGGTAGGGTCGCTGGTGGAGATCCGGCTGTATCAGCCGCTGGATGGCCAGAAGGCCTTTACAGGCATCTTTGGGGGCCTGGATGACCAGGGCTATCACCTGACGGTGGGGGACAGGCAGCTGACCTTCCCGGTAAAGAGCGTGGCCGTGGCCAAGAGAACCATCGACCTGGACGAAGCGCTTGCTGCGCAGGCGGATGAGATAGAGGAGGAAGACACATGAGCGCTGAAAAGCTCGACCTGATGGACGCCATCTCCATGTTGGCGCGAGAAAAAGATATGAATGAGGCTATCCTTGTGGATACCATTGAGGAGGCCCTGAAGGTTGCCTACCGTCGCAGCAACAAGCAGAGCGGCATCAACCAGAACCTGACCGTCCGCCTGACCAAGAAGGAAGGAGCACGGCTGTATGCCCGCAAAGTGGTTGCCGACGAGGTGGAGGAGCCGGATCTCCAGATACCCCTGGAGGAGGCGCTGAAAATCCGCTCCGACTACCATGTGGGCGATATTGTGGAGATCGACGTCACGCCGTCCGACTTTGGCCGCGTGGCCGCCCAGACGGCCAAGCAAATGCTGGTACAGCGCATCCGGGAGGCCGAGCGCGGCAAGATTTATGATGAATACATCGAAAAGGAAAATGAGATCCTGACCGCCATTGTGCAGCGCGTAGAACCCAAGGCTGTGTATGTGGAGATTGGCCGCACGGAAGGCATCATGGAATCCAGCGAATTCATGCCCGGGGAGGAGTACCGCGATGACGACCACATCAAGGTCTATGTATTAAAGGTGCATCGCTCCGGCCCGGAATCCAGCCGCAACCCCCAGGTCTATGTCAGCCGCATTCACCCCGGGCTGGTCAAGCGCCTGTTTGAGATGGAGGTGCCCGAGATTGCCACCGGCCTGGTGCAGATCAGGTCCATCGCCCGAGAGGCGGGCAGCCGCACCAAAATTGCCGTCTATTCCGTAGACCCCATGATTGACCCTGTGGGCGCCTGCGTTGGCCCCCGTGGCTCCCGCGTGGAAAACGTGGTCAAGGAGCTGAAGAACGAGAAAATCGACATCATCAAGTGGTCTGCCGATCCGGCCGAGTTTGTCGCCAACGCGCTTAACCCGGCGCATGTGGTCAGCGTGTTCATCTCCGAGCACGAAAAGATCTGCCGCGTGGTGGTGCCCGATACGCAGCTGTCGCTGGCCATCGGCAAGGAGGGGCAAAACGCCCGCCTGGCTGCCAAGCTCACCGGCTGGAAGATTGACATCAAATCCGAGACCCAGGTGGCCGAGCTGATGCGCGAACAGGGGATTGACCCGAACGAGATCCCGCTGGAAAATCCGCTGGACGAAGAGGGATATGACGATCAAGGGTTTGACCTGGAAATGCCCCAGGATATTCAGCCCTGACCCTTTGACTGAAAGGAAAGCATGCCCAAGAAGATTCCCATGCGCATGTGCGTAGGCTGCCGGGAGATGAAGCCCAAGAAGGAATTGTTGCGCATTGTGCGCACGCCTGATGGCGAGATTTTGCTGGACCCAACCGGCAAAAAGTCAGGGCGCGGCGCCTATGTATGCCGTCAGGAGGCCTGTCTGATGCGTGCCATCAAGCAAAGACAGCTGGATCGCTCGCTGGAGGCCACCATCGGTCCCGCTGTGACCGAGCAACTGCGGGAAACGCTGGCTGCGTTGCCCAAGGAGGCAGCGCCATGACCGATGGGCAGGTAGTCGGCCTGTTGGGTCTGGCCATGCGAGCGGGACAGGTGCTGCCCGGTGCAGGCCGTGCGCTGGAGCTGATCCGCCAGGGGCAGGCCGGGCTGGTGCTGATGGACGAAGCGTCCTCAGACAACACCAGGAAACGATTCGGCGATGCCTGTGCCCACCATCAGACGGAGTGCCTGATGCTTCCGTCCGGGGTTCTGGGGGAAGCGATTGGCCGGTATGGTACGATGGTAGCGGCGATGCGGCCCGGCGGCATCACAGAGAAACTGCGTGGCGCAAGCGCCCGAAACGATAGATCAAGTACGGAACAAAGCATTTGCGGAGGATAATGACTTAATGACAAAGGTCAGACTCAAGGAAGTCACTAAAGAACTGAATCAAAAAGCGGGCGTCATCATGGCGGAAACCGAACGCCTCAAGCGCAACGCGGACATCCTGATGCAGATGCTGCGCCAGCAGGAGAACCAATTTCTCCGTCAGGAGGAAGAGGAGCGCCTGCGCCTGAAGTATGAGCAGCAGCAGGAGATGCTGCAGCAACAGACCAAGGCCTGGACCATGCCGGACGATGATCCGGCAGAGGAGGCTGTGGCTCCGCAGGAGGCCGCCCCTGCCCAAGCGCCGGAGGTCAAGGCGGAGCCTGTGCAGGCACCGCCCGCGGCCGAGGAAAAGCCCGTGCTCAAGGAAGAGGCTGCTTCACCGGCTGCTGAGCCTGCGGCTGTGGCCGAGGCCAAGCCTGCTGTGGCTGCTCAACCGGAGGCAGCGCCTGCCGACGCGGTGGAAGAGACAAAGCCTGAGGCAGCCGCGCCTGCCGCTGCGGTACCCCCGCAGGCGCCTGCGGCCGCAAGGCCCGCTCCTGTGCGCCCTGTTGCCGGATCGCAGCAGTATGGTCGCCCGGCTCCCGGGGCACAGCAATACGGCCGCCCGGCACCCGGCGCGCAGCAGTACGGCCGCCCGGCCCCCGGTGCGCAGCAGTATGGCCGCCCGGCCCCCGGCGCGCAGCAGTACGGCCGCCCGGCCCCCGGCGCGCAGCAATATGGCCGCCCCGCCCCCGGCGCGCAACAGTACGGCCGCCCGGCACCCGGTGCGCAGCAGTACGGCCGCCCCGCGCCCGGTGCCCAGCAGTATGGCCGCCCCGCGCCCGGTGCTCGGCCCGGCCAGCCTCCCTTTGGACGGCCGGCTGGCGGTGTGCGGCCCGGTGCGCCCAGGGTGCGCAACGATGATGCGCCCATGGTGATTGAGAAGGATCGGGTCAGCAACTATGACCCGAACAAGAAGAACTACAACCGCCAGCATGACCCCGAGCGCGTCAGCCGCACTAAGCGCCAGATCGCCAGAACCGGCTACGGCCAGTTTGATGATGTGGTGCGCGGCGGCAAGCGTGCCCGCAGCAAGAAACCGTCTGCCCAGCAGATGATGGCCCCCATCAAGATCGAGAAGGCCTACATGACGGCCGAAACCATCACCGTCAAAGACCTGACGGAGCGCATTGGCCGCCCGGCCGGCGAAATCCTCAAAAAGCTGCTGCTGTTGGGCAACCTGGCCAACATCAACAGCGAGCTGGACTTTGACACGGCTTCGCTGGTGTGCAGCGAGTTTGGTGTTGAGCTGGAGATGAAGCTGGATAAAACAGCCGAAGACGCGCTCACCGAGGTCGCTGTGGTTGAGGACGACGAGAAGGATCTGCAGCCTCGTCCCCCGGTAATCACCATCATGGGCCACGTTGACCATGGTAAGACTTCTCTGCTGGACTATATCCGCGAGGCGCACGTCACCAAGTCGGAGGCCGGCGGCATCACCCAGCATATCGGTGCCTACTCGGTGTCCCTGCGCGGCGAGCGCATCACCTTCCTGGATACCCCGGGCCACGAGGCCTTTACCGCCATGCGTGCCCGCGGCGCGCAGGCCACGGACATTGCCGTGCTTGTGGTGGCGGCGGATGACGGCGTGATGCCCCAGACCATTGAGGCCATCAACCACGCCAAGGCCGCCAATGTGCCGATCATCGTCGCAATCAACAAGATGGACAAGGAAACCGCAAACCCCAGCCGCATCATGCAGGACCTGACCAGCTACGAGCTGGTTGCCGAGGAGTGGGGCGGTGACACCATCATGGTGCCTGTCAGCGCGCTGACAGGCGATGGGGTGGATCAGCTGCTTGACATGATTCTGCTGCAGGCCGAGGTGCTTCAGCTGCGTGCCAACCCCAACCGCAAGGCACAGGGCGTAATTATCGAAGCCAAGCTGGATAAGAGCCGCGGCCCGCTGGCCACCGTATTGCTGCAAAACGGCACGCTGAACGTGGGCGACAGCATCATCGCCGGCTCGGCATCCGGCCGTGTACGCGCCCTGCAGAATGACCGCGGCGAGCGCGTTCAGTCTGCCGGCCCCTCGATGCCTGTTGAAATCTCCGGCTTTACTGATGTGCCGCTGGCAGGCGACGAGATGATTGCCGTGGATGACGACCGCCTCACCCGCCAGGTGGCGGAGGAGCGCAGGGACAAGGAGCGCGAACAGCGCGTTGCCGCAGCCTCTAAGGTCACGCTTGACAACCTGTTTGACAACATCTCCGAGGGCAAGATCGAAACCCTCAACCTCATCGTCAAGGCGGACGTGCAGGGCTCCGTGGAGGCTGTACGCCAGGCGCTGGAGAAGCTGTCCTCCGATCAGGTCAAGATCCGCGTGCTGCATGCCGGTGTTGGTGCCATCACCAAGGATGACGTCAACCTGGCCAATGCCTTTGGCGCAATCGTCATCGGCTTTAACATCCGCCCGGACAACAACGCGCGCGACATTGCCGAGAAGGAAGAGATCGACATCCGGCTGTACCGCGTCATCTACCAGGCGATTGAGGACATTGAGAAGGCTATGAAGGGCCTGCTGGAGCCCGTGTTCAAGGAGAACCTGCTGGGCCATGCTGAGGTGCGTAACGTGTTCCGCATCACCGGATCGGGCACCATCGCTGGCTGCTACGTGACCGATGGCAAGGTGCAGCGCAACGCCTCTGTGCGCCTGCTGCGCGACAATGTGGTCATCTTCGAAGGCAAGCTGTCTTCCCTGCGGCGCTTCAAGGACGATGTGCGCGAGGTAGCCTCCGGCTACGAATGCGGCATCGGCCTGGAGGGCTATAATGACATCAAGGAAAAGGATGTCATCGAATGCTTCGTGATGGAAGAAGTGGAGCCTACAGGAGGTGCGCGTGGCTAATTTCCGCAACGATCGCATCCAGGAGGAGCTGAAGCGTGAAATTGACCGCGTCATCCGCGACGACTTGGACGACCCGCGCCTGACCGGCACCTATTCTATCACCCGGGTGGATGTAGCACGCGACCTCAGCCGCGCCAAGGTGTTTGTCAGCGTGCTGGAAGAGGAAGCGCGACCGGGTGTTCTCAAGGCGCTCAAAAGCGCTGCTGGTTTTATCCGCCGCGAGCTGACGCGCAACATGGCCATCCGGCATGTGCCTGACCTGCAGTTTGCGGAGGACCATAACATCGCCTATGGCATCCGCATCAATGAGCTGCTCAAACAGGTCAGCACCGGGGGCGGAAGCGGAAAAAACAATGACGAACGGCCAGAGGAACAGTGAGTTTCATGACATCCTGCGCCTGATTGGGAGCGCAAAGCACGTGCTGCTTTGCACCCACCTGGCACCGGATGGGGATGCCTTGGGCTCTATGCTGGCGCTGGCGTCCTTGGTCACCCGGCTGGGCAAGCAGACCACAATGGTTTGCCATGACCCTGTGCCGGGGTACCTGCTCTTTTTGCCAGAGCAGGACAAGATCAGGCTGCCTGCGCAAATAGGTGACGAACCCTTTGACCTGGCGATATCGGTGGACGCCTCGGATGCCGAGCGGCTGGGGGATAGCTACGCGCTGTTTTCCAAGTGCCCGGTCACCATCCAGATGGATCACCACCAGACCAATACGCGCTTTGCGCAGCATAATCTGGTGCTGGAGCAGCTGCCGGCCTCAGGCAGCGTTGTGTTCCGCCTGTTTGAAGCGGCGGAATTGTCCCTTACAAAGCAAGAAGCCATTTACCTGTATACGGCTATCAGCACGGATACGGGCAATTTCTGCTTCAGCTCCATCAGCGATGAAACCTTTGAGCAAGTGGCGGCCATGATGCGTGCCGACTTGCCGCTGATTGATACAGCGCGTCAGCTGCACCTCATGCGGGAGAGGGAGCAGGTGTTGATGCTGGGGCGCGCGCTCAACAGCCTTCAGTTCTATCTGGATGGACGCCTGAGCGGCATGACCATCACCCGGCAGGATTATCTGGACTGCGGCGCCACGGAGGAACATACGGATAAAATCGTCAACCATGGCCTGTATATCCCCGGGGTGCAGATGTGCTACCTGGCAAACGAAACCGAAGACGGCATCAAGTTCAGCCTGCGCAGCATCGCACCCTATCAGGTGTCGGACATCGCGTTTCGCTTTGGGGGCGGCGGCCATGCCCAGGCTGCAGGCTGCACCATCCGCGCGCCGCTGCATGAAGCGGTGAACATGGTCCGTCAGGCGATGGAAAGCGAGCTGTCCCCTTGAACGTGAATGGGATCATTAACCTCATCAAGCCGCCCGGCATTTCATCAGCACAGGCGGTTTCTTTTGTAAAGCAGCTCACAGGGCAAAAATGCGGTCATGCCGGCACATTGGACCCGGAGGCCTGTGGCGTGCTGCCGATCATGGTGGGCAAGGCAACCAGCCTGTTTGACTACATTGTGCAGGAAGAGAAGGTGTACGTGGCTGAGGTTGCCTTTGGCCAGGCAACGGATACGCAGGATGCCGTCGGGCATGTAGTCGCGGTCGGCATCAACTATCCCTCCACGGCAGATGTTCAGCGCATTTTGCCTGCCTTTGTGGGCCATATCATGCAACGGCCGCCGGCCTTTTCCGCCATCAAACGGGATGGCAAGCGGCTCTATCAGCTGGCGCGTCAGGGCGTGTCGGCCGAGGTTGAGCCGCGACCCATTCAGATTGCCGCCATCGACCTGCTGGCGCAAACCCAGCGGCAGGGCTGCCTGATACGCGTATCTTGCGGCAAGGGCACCTATATCCGCACCCTGTGCCATGACATGGGCGTGATGCTTGGCTGTCCCGCCCATATGCGCATGCTGATCCGCGAGCGCAGCGGCCCCTTTGGCATAGACCAGGGCATCACCATGGAGGAGCTGGAACAGGCCGTTACGCAGGATGCGCTGCCCGGCCCCTGGCTGTTGACTGCGGCTGATACACTGAAGCATCTGCCGCGCCTGACCGCCCCGCATGCGTGTTGGAAGCCATGCGTCAATGGCGTGGCACTGCCTGTAGATGATGTGCCGGAGGCGGCGGCGTTGCCTGAGGGCGCGTTGGCAACGCTGTATTGCCGCGACGCGCTGATTGGGATCTACCAGCGTAGTGGGGAACGCCTGCGCGTGCGGGTTATGCTATGGGAACCGCAGCAGCCCACGCAAGCAAATTCTTGACACCACAGGTGTTTGCGTTTACTATTACCATGATATGGAAGGAAAGATGACCATGAACGCCAAGGGCATGAATGATGTAAGCAAACCCATCCGCGATATCGCGTATGAGACCCTTAAACAGGCCATCATCACCGGTGAATTGCCTGCAGGTTCGCGCATCGTGGAAACAGTATATGCCAACAAGCTCCACATCAGCCGCACGCCGCTGCGTGAGGCCTTTCGAAAGCTGGAGCTGGATGGCCTGGTTTCCTGTGAGGTTCGCCGTGGCGTCATCGTGCGCGCCTTCACCATTGATGACATTGAGGAGATATACGGCATCCGCAATGCCCTGATGCTGTTGATTACACCATCGGTGATGGCCAACATTAACGATCAGGATATCGCCGACCTGGAAGAGATCCTCAGCCGGATGGATGTCAGCCAGCAGCAGGAGAACCCTGAGGAACTGGCTGTGCAAAACCGTCAGTTCCACCGCCGCATTGAGTACATCTCGAATAAAAAGCGCATCCTGCGCGTCATCGATAGCCAGGAGGAATACATCAAGCGGTTTTCCGCCATTGCGATCGCCAGCATTGTGCACCGCTCTCAGGCCCATGGCGAGCATCACCGGATGCTGCAATATTTGAAGGACCGCGACCAGCAGCGCTTTGACGACCTGATGCAGCGGCATCTGGAGGAAAGCAAAGAGGTGTGCCTCAAAGCCATTGATGGGCGGATCGGCAAATTCTCTGACCTGAAGAATCCATAACAGCGGTTGGTGTTTTAGTGTGTTGATAAATGCATAAGGAGGTCGCCCAATGAACGATATTGAGATTGCCCAATCTGCCCAGATGCTCCCCATTCAGGATATCGCTGACAGATTGCAGCTCAACCCCGAATCCATATCCCCCTATGGCCGGTATATCGCCAAGGTGGACCCGAAGTACTACCGTGACCGGCCGGACCGCGCCAAGCTGGTGCTGGTAACGGCCATTACGCCCACACCCGCCGGCGAGGGCAAAACCACCATCAGCATCAGCCTGGCAGACGGGCTGACGCATCTGGGCAAATCATCCATGCTGGCGCTGCGCGAGCCCTCGCTGGGGCCGGTCTTTGGCATGAAGGGTGGCGCCACGGGCGGCGGCTATGTCCAGGTGCTGCCCATGGAAAATATCAACCTGCACTTTACCGGCGACCTGCACGCCATTACTGCGGCCAACAACCTGCTGGCCGCCATGGTGGACAACCATATCCAACAGGGCAACGAGCTCAGGATTGACCCGCGGCGTGTCAACTTCCGCCGGTGCATGGACCTCAATGACCGGCAGATGCGCAACATCGTCAGCGGCCTTGGCGGCGACAAAAACGGCGTGCCGCGCGAGGACGGCTTTGATATCACCGCGGCAAGCGAGGTCATGGCCACCTTCTGCATGTCTCAGGATCTGCAGGATCTCAAGCAGCGCCTTGCCCGCATCGTGGTCGCAAGGGACATGGACGGAAGGCCCGTCACCTGCGGGCAGGTCGGGGCACAGGGGGCCATGGCCGCCCTGCTGCGCGATGCCGCCATGCCCAACCTGGTGCAGACCATCGACCATACACCCTGTCTGATCCACGGCGGTCCCTTTGCCAATATCGCCCATGGCTGCAACAGCGTCATTGCCACGCGCCTTGCCATGAAGTTAGCAGACTATGTGATTACCGAGGCCGGCTTCGGCGCCGATCTGGGGGCAGAAAAGTTCCTGGATATCAAGTGCCGCCAGAGCGGCCTGTGGCCCGACTGCGTGGTGCTGGTGGCGACCATCCGCGCGCTTAAGCACCACGGCGGCGTGTTGAAGGCCGATCTGGATCTGGGCAAGGAGAACGTAGCTGCGCTGGAAGCCGGTATGGACAACCTGCGCCGTCACATCCACAACATCCAGGAGGTGTGGCAGCTGCCCGTTGTGGTGGCGCTCAACCACTTCAGCAGCGATACGCAGGCGGAGATTGACACCGTGCTCAACGCCATGGAGCAGGAGGGCGTGCCCTGCCGCTTCAGCGATGGGTGGGCCAAGGGCGGTGCAGGCGCGGCCGACCTGGCACAATGTGTGGCCGACCTGCTGGATAATCAGCAGGAGAAGCCTGCCCCATCCTACACCTATCCCGAGCAGGCGGGCTTGCAGCAAAAGATCGAGACGCTTGCCAAGCGTGTTTATCACGCGGGCAGCGTGAACTTTGCCGGAAAGAGCAAAGCCATTCTCAAGCAGCTGGAGGAGGATGGATATGCCCAGGCGCCGGTGTGCATTGCCAAGACCCAGTATTCTTTCAGCGACAATGCCAAGCTCCTCAACGCACCTGAGGGGTATGAGCTCACCATCCGCGATGTCCGCCTGTCGGCAGGCGCCGGCTTTGTGGTGGCCTTCGCGGGCGATATCATCGCTATGCCCGGCCTGCCCCGCATGCCCGCCGCTTTGCAGGTGGATGTGGATGCAGACGGTACCATTAAGGGTATATTCTAATCGTAGCCACAATGATTCCCGGATTCGATTGAAAAGGAGTGTTCCATGAAGAGGCGGTTGCCCCTGATACTATTGTTATTGCTGATCAGCTTGACCGTGATGACGGCTGCGGAGGAAGAGGTCTCCCTGTTCCAGGCGCCGCCTCCTGCGACGACTGCGCCGCAGCAGGATGTGGGGGATGAAAGCCAGCCCGATGCCACACAGGCACCGGCTGTGCCCCCGGCCAACCTGCTGCCGGATGGCAGCGTTGTGGTGACCATCAGCGCGGTGGGCGACCTGACCTTTGGCGGGGACGTACGAAAGAACACAAACATATTCGAGCGGGAGTTGAAAAAACAAAACAACGACCTAAGCTTTGTCACCCGCAATGTGCGAGAGATCCTCAGCCAGGATGACATGACCATCGCCAACTTAGAAACCACGCTCACCACAGCGCCTGTCTATAAGAAAGACAATCGATTCGTTTTTTCAGCGCCGCCGGAGTATGTGGAAATACTGGAGCACGGCAGCATTGAAGCGGTCTCCTTTGAAAACAACCATGCGCTGGATCATGGGGAGACCGGCATCGCTGAGACGCAGGAAGTGTTGACCGCTGCAGGCATCACCTGGAGCACGGAAAAACAACCCGCTGTCTTCACAACTGCCAGCGGCATCAGGATTGGCCTGCTATCCTACCAGACCTTTAACGGCCAGTATCCGCGCCTGCAGACACAGGTGCCCAACGATATTGCCAACATGAAAGCCCAGGCGGATATCGTGCTGGTCAGCTATCACTGGGGCGAGGAAGAGGACTATGCCCCCAACGCGAGGCAGCAGCAGCTGGGCCGCCTGACCATTGATGCCGGTGCTGACCTGGTGGTGGGGCATCATAGCCACCGCATCAACCCCATTGAGCTGTATAACGGCAAATACATCGTCTATTCGCTGGCTAATTTCAGCTTCGCAGGCAACAACAAGCCCAGCGACATGAGTTCATTCATCTTTCAAACGCGTTTCGCCGTGAAGGATGGCGTGCCGCAGCCATATGGTTTCCGTATCATTCCCATGCGCATCTCCTCAAAGACTGACTACAACGACTTTATCCCCACCCCATTTACCGATCAGCGCCTCATAGATAATGTCATCAATGTGCTGCTCTCCAATGGGAAAAAACTGGAATACGCCGTCGCAGCCTATCCTCAGGACTGGGAGTAAGCCATGCGGGCAAAAATGATGCTGATGAGCGGAGATGACCAGGCCAAGCGCCTGGCATTTTCCGTGCAAGGGGTATTGAGCGATCTGGCGGTCGCGTTTGGGCATTCCTTCCTGATCAAGGAGGAGAAGATTTCCAGCGCGTCTATGGCTGACTATGGCAGCCCCATGACGCAGGAAGCCGTTGACGCCAGCCGGGATTGTGACGCGGTGCTCTGTCTGACAGCCGACCATCAGGGCGTCGTGGAGCTGGCCGGCGGCCTCGGGTGCCATCTGTGCGGCCATGTCTATGATTTACCCGAGGTGCTGGCAGCGCACGCCCTCTTGAAATCCAATGCCTTGCCGCAGGGGCTGATCGCAGTACCCATCCAGATGACGCCCGAGGCATTGACGCACGCAGCGGAACTGCTGTACACCATGGCCAGGACGGCGCAGCGCACACTGCGCGAAATCCCGGCCACAGGCAAGCGGCGCGCCGATTGGGAGGCGGCCACCGGTGCCGCCTCTGCGGCCTACTCGCAGACATTGCCGACCCGGTTTACCCTGGGCCAGGGGCTTGACCTGGTGCTTGGGTCGCCCGGGGATATGGGCATCCTGTTCGCTTCTCCCTCAGCAGGGGAAGCCCTTCATGCCGCTGCATCACAGGTGTCCGGCTTGCCCTTGCTGCTGTATGATGTCTATTGGGATATGAACGCAGCCAGGGTGTACGCGGCCCGGATACGGGAAGGGGATGCGCCGGCAGGCGGCAACCCCTTTGGCGTGTTGTATGCGGCTGCCCACATGCTCAAGCATACGCTTAATCTGCCACGCGAGGCAGATTGCCTGCTGACCAGCATCCGCAATGTATTGGATGCCGGATGGCGCACGCCTGATTTGCATGCCGAAGACCATGCCATGCATATCGACGCGGAGGCCATTTGCGGCCTGATCAGCGAACAGATTGAGTTAGCCGGTACGCTGATGAATTTTCACCCCTGATGCTCTGGCCTGATTACAGCAACTGCGGTACCAACCTGGCGGCTTCCATCGCCAGGTTTTTTGGCGTATCACCGATGCATACGACGCTGCCAAAGGTGGATCGGCTGCTGATGTCCGGCAGCTATCGCAATGTGGTGCTGTTGGTGATGGATGGCTTGGGCATGGAGGTATTGCAGCGCTGCTTGCCGGAGAATGGCCTGCTGCGAAGCCATCTGCTGCAGCCCCTGTCGGCCGTTTTTCCCTCTACAACCACCGCGGCCACAACCAGCCTGATCTCCGGCCTGAACCCGGGGGAGCATGGCTGGATCGGTTGGTCGCTGCATTTTGAACAGCTGAGCAAAAGCGTTGATACATTCAGCAACCTGATTCAGTTTACCAGTGAGCCGGTTGCGGATTATCATGCTGCCAGCACACTGTTGCCCTACCGACCGCTGGTACAGCAAGTATCAGACACAAGGAATGCGCAAGGGCTGTACATCTCGCCCTATGGCGATATCAAAGTCAACAGCCTCAATGGCCTTGTTGAGCAAATTATAAAGGCCCTTGGGGTGCCGGGCAGGCACTATGTCTACGCCTATTGGGGCGAGCCGGATCACACTATGCACCAGATAGGCTGTCGGCACACAAAAATCAGGGGAGTAGCAGAGAATATTGAACAGGCTCTGCTTGCGATAAACCAAAGTCTAACCACAGAAGACCTGGTTCTGGTCACGGCAGACCATGGTTTGATCGATGCTGTGCCGGATTGCTTTGAAGACCACCCCCACCTTGAACGCATGCTGCGGTTTCCGCCGGCGGTTGAGCCTCGTGCGGCCGCGCTGTATGTGCATCAGGAAGCATCGGCTGACTTTTCTTCGGCATTCCGCGAGGCGTTTGAAGATCGCTATCTGCTCATGAAGGGCGATCAGGCCATTGCATCCGGTCTGTTCGGCCCGGGTCAGGCGCATCCACTGTTGCGTTCACTTGTGGGCGACTACTTTGCCGTGGCCACATCGGATCATGCTTTGTTTCAAAAACGCGAGCACTGCAAACTGATTGGCATGCATGCCGGCCTCACAGAACAGGAAATGCTGGTACCACTGATCGCACTGACAAAAGCATAAAACAAAACCCGCTGATGAGGCGGGTTATAATCTGTAAAAGCGTAAAGCGCTTTAATCTGCCGGGTTGGTTGCGCCCATAGACCGGGCGCTTTTCTGTAGTCCATCCGTCATCTGTATGCTGCGGTCATTGAGCACCCACAGCGCTTCCACGCCCTGCAGGCTATCCACGAAGGCACGCCCCTCTTCATAGGGCATCAGAAAGACCGCGGTGGAAAGCAGGTCCGCATAGCCGGAATCCTCGGTCACGATGGTAACTGAGCGCATGTAATCGGTGGGCATCAGCGTTTTCGGTGATACGATGTGATGATATCTTTTTCCCTCATAGAGGAAAAACCGCTGATAATCACCGCTTGTCACGATAGAACTGTCGTGCAGAAACAACACATCCAGGATGTCGGTGTTTGCGTCGGCCGTCACCATGCCATCCGGATCCTGTATGGCGACACCCCAGTTCTTTCTGCCATCCATCGGCCCATGCCCCAGCCGCACGTTGCCGCCCGCGTTGATATAAAAGGACTTTACTTCGCTGCGCAGCATCTCCTGCGCGACCAGTTCGGCCGCATACCCTTTGGCGATGGCTCCCAGATCGATTTGCAAGGCCGGGTCAGCGTAATACACGGTCAGCGCCTGCTGATCCAGCACCAGGTCGTTGATGTCCGTGTCCAGGCTGGCCGCCTTCAGCTTGGTCATATCCGGCAGATAGGCATCCGCAGGGCTCGCTTCGGCAGCATCCCTAGCATCATGCCATAGCTCCAGCACGGTGCCAAAGGCAATGTTGACCATGCCGTGGGTAGCAGCCTGTGTTTGCTTGCTGTATTGCAGCAGGTCAAACAGCGGTTTAGCCACCTTTACAGGCCCCTGCGCAGCAGTATGGTTGAGCGTATAGAGGTTGTTGATGCCTTCGTAGGGGTGATAGCGGTCAAACAGCTGATGATACTCCTTGAACCGTTCCTGCGCCTTGGCGGCTACCCTGTCAAAGGCTTCCTTGCTGGCCGCAAAGCCCTGGATGGTAATGACGGTATCAAATGTGCCAAAGAAGGAGGTGGTGTGCTTCTCATACGTCTTGGGGGCACAACCGCTCAGCAAAAAAAGAAGGCAGGCAGCCAATGCCAAGGCCATGATGCGTTTGATGTGATGCAGCCTCATTGATCCGTATACCCCAGGGACTTCAGGTCGTTCAGGTTGTCCAGCCAGCCGGTGCGCACCTTCACCCACAGCTGCAGGTTGACCTGGGTGTGCAGCAGTGCTTCAATATCTGCCCTTGCCTGGCTGCCGATTTTGCCCAGCATTTCACCCTGCCGGCCAATGATGATCCGCTTGTGTGCCTCCCGTTCGCAGTAGATATCCGCATGGACTTCCGTCAGGTCATCGCGGATTTCCTTGACGGACAGCACCTCCACCCCGATGCCGTGCGGCACCTCTTCGCGCAACAGCATCAAGGCTTTTTCGCGGACAATTTCGGCAATCATCTGCCGTTCGTTTTGATCCGTCCAGATATCATCGGGGTAGTAGCGCGGCCCCTCGGGCAGGCGCTCGCGGATGGCAGCCATCAGGCGGTCCAGCCCCTCTCCGCTTCGCGCGCTGATGGGCAGGATCATATCAAAGCCGTACTCTGAAAAGGCGGATATGGTGGGCAGCAGCCGCTGCGGATGAACCAGGTCTGTCTTATTGATCAACAGGAACCTGGGCACGGACAGGCCGGCGTTGGCCTGGGCCAGCGCATGGTCGTCCCGCCCCACCTTGCCTGCGTCCACCAGCTGACACAGCAGGTCGATGCCCTGCAGGGACTCGTGGATGGTCTTCTCCATATACTCGCCCAGCTTGGTGCGCGGGCGGTGAACACCCGGTGTGTCAACAAACACAATTTGCGATTGTTCGTCGCCCAGGATGCCAAGGATGCGGCTGCGGGTGGTCTGGGGCTTGGGGGTGACGATCGACACTTTCTCGCCCACCAGGCGGTTAATCAAGGTCGATTTGCCAACGTTTGGCCGGCCGATGACGGCCACAAAGCCGGAGTGAAATGTTTGCTGATCAGCCATGGTGATCCTTTCCAAGCAATTGCGCATCAGCGCCGGTCGCGGGGGAGAAGCTATGGGGCAACAGTTCCTTCAGTGTGGATTGGGCCACCTGCCCATCACCCCAGGTAATCAAAATACGCAGGTCGGGTGCAAATTCACTCAGCACCTGGCGGCACGCGCCGCAGGGCCAGGGGGGATGCTGATCGGCTGCAATGGCAATGGCAGTAAAGCGTTGCTTGCCCTCGCTGATCGCCTTAAACACCGCCGTGCGCTCGGCGCAGTTGGTCAGGCCAAAGGAGGCGTTCTCTACATTACAGCCGGTATGGAGCGTGCCGTCCTCCGCCTGCAGGCATGCGCCCACCCGATAGCCGGAATAAGGGGCATAGGCGGCTTGCATCGCCTGTTTTGCGGCCGTCAACATCGCGGCATCCGCGTCACGGCTCTGCCCGATGCCGGACAATGCCTTTTCTTCCATGTCTCTCATCATGCGTCGGTCTTCCTCCCTCAGGTGGTCATAGCCCATCAGGTGCAACAATCCGTGGACCAGCAGGTAGCTCAGTTCGCGTTCATAGGCGTGGCCGTACTGGGCGGCCTGGGCCTTTGCGCGCGGCAATGAAATGATGATATCTCCCAGAAAGCTGGCGCCATGCTCGGCATCCCACTCTTGCTGCACCAGCGCTTCTGCTTGCCCCGCCGTGATGCCCGGCGGGTACGATACGGAGGGGAAGCTGAGCACATCGGTGGCGCTGTCCAGCCCGCGATAGGCCTGGTTGACCTGCCGGATGCCTTGGTCATCGGTCAAGGTCACCTGTACATAGCTGGGCCAGGATATCCCTTCGGCTGCCTCTGCGCTGTCTGCCGCTGCTTGCAGCAATGCGCGCACAGATTGCTCGCCGGGCAAATCACCGTCAAACAGCAGATTCATACGGGCCCTTCGGGCATCTTGCCGTCTTTTGCGAGGGGCGTGCCGACAGCGCCATATTTGACTGCGGTGACCAACGTGGAGCGCATCCTCGCAATCGCCGATCGTTTTTCATCGCCCGGGTATTCGATGCGTTCGTGAAAAATGCCGTATACCATGGTGGCGCAGACATCGCGGATTTTATACAGATCCTGTATCGTCAGCGGGGCCTTTTGCAGCAGGCCATCATCCAACTTGCCCTGAATCAGCTTCCAAAGAAATGCGCGGATTTCATCCGGCGTGGGCGTGCTGAGCGTGCGCACAGCCGCCTCAATGGTATCGCACAGCATGACAATGGCCACCTCGGCGCTCTCAGGCGGGGTGCCCTCGTATCGGAAGCCCTCATCATCAACGGGTTCTCCGGCCTTATTGTAAAAGTAGGCCACGCGGGAGTTGCCGTGGTGTTGGCTGATGATCTGCAGAACCTCGGCCGGCAGGCGATACTGTTTGCCCAGGGCCAGCCCATCGCGCACATGGGAGGTGATGATGGCGGCCGATACAGCGGGGTCGGTCTTGTCGTGAATGTTGCCGGCGCCTATCTGGTTTTCCTTGAAATATAAGGGCCGCTTGAGCTTGCCGATATCGTGATAGTAGCCGCCCACGCGCGCCAGCAGGGGATTGGCACCCACTGCCTCGGCGGATGCCTCGGCCAGGTTGGCAATCAGGATGCTGTGGTGGTAGGTGCCCGGCGCCTCCAACAGCAGCCGGCGAAGCAGGGGATGGTTGGGGTTGCTCAACTCCATCAAGCGGTTGTTGGTGGGCAGGTTGAACACCATTTCTGCCAACGGCTGCAATGCCAGGCACAAAACAGCAGAGATCACCGCCCCGCCTGCGGCATACAGGCCGCGACCCAGGTCGTTGCTGATGTTGCTGCTGTTCATCAGGCCAAAGCCCCAAATGATGAGGAAGCTGAGGATGGCGGACACAGTACCCGCCGCAAGGATCAGGGGGCGCTGCTGTCCGGGACGGCTGATGATAAAGGCAGCCGCCGTGCCTGCAATCAATGCGGCCGCAAACAGGGCCATCATTTCCGTCATGCCGGTGTTGACTGTACCTCCCAGGATGAGGATTGATAACAGCGTTGAAAAGGCATGGACGATGACTGCCGGCAAAAAGCCAACCATCACCGTGAGCAAAATGGCGGACGTGAGCAGCGGCGCCAGCTGCACAATCTGGATGCTTTTGGTCAGCAGGCTAAGCCCCACCATCAGCAGCAACACCGCAAACAGCAGCACCAGCTTGCGCCTGTCCTGGATCATCTCGGGAAAGACATGCCACAGCACAAGCAGCAGTACCACCAGCGTGCATGCTGCCGCAATCAACGCGCCTACATACAGCAGGTAGTCCACCCTGTTTTCCTGCAATAGGCCCAGTGAGCTCAGCATGGCCACCTGGTTTGGCCGCGCCCGCCCCTCGCCCCGCACAACGATGCTCTGCCCCTGCTTGTAGATCACGGGTTCTACGGTATTCATGGCGGCTTCCTTGGCGGCATCCGTCTTCACCTGGTCCACCACCATGTTGGGCTCAATCACTTCCCTGAGCACGGGCAGCACTACGTTTTGCAGCAAGCCGACGCTGGTTTTGTAGCCGACGATCTGCATAATGCTGTTGACGGCCAGGCTTTCCTGCCCCTGCGTAACATGGCCCTGCATGGTGTTTTTGATAGCGCTGCGCAGGGAGGTAATCAGCTCATCATATTGGGTTGCGGTAGCGTTCATCAGCGTGGTCAGCTGATAATCCCGCAGGCCCACCAGCGTCAGCATATCTGCGGCATAGGCCAGCTCATCCTGCGTGTAGACGCGGGTTGTGCTGTAGTCCGGCAGGTTTTGCGCGTACTGGCGCACCGCAGAAAGCTGTGTAAACACATTGTCAGCGCTGGTGATCACCTGTTCGGTCACGCCGTCGGCAAACTGATAGATGGGCGTCACGGCCGCGGCGGCCAGGCTGCGATTGTTTTGTGTGGTAATTTCGTCCACCACATCCTTGGTGGCGAAGATAGTGCTGGTAGGCACCATGCCGACGCTCAGCCGATAGCGGACGGGGGAGACCGCGCCCAGCAAGGCGACAACAACCATTATGCTGCCGATGATCATCATCAGCAGGCGCTGAAAGCGAGCGCCGGCAAATACCCGGCGCAGCCGGTGCAGGATGGTGTCGCCGCCCTTTTTGGCCGGGCGGTTCAGTTCGTTCATGATGGCTGTCCTTTATCGGTTTCGTAGCGCTCATACGCGTGCACGATGCGCTGCACCAAGTCGTTACGCACCACGTCTACATCCCTCAACTGAATGAGGCTTACCCCCTCAACGTCTTTAAGCACCTCGCGCGCCACCTGCAGGCCGGAGAGCTTGTGCGCAGGCAGGTCCACCTGGGTGAGATCGCCCGTAACCACACAGCGTGCATTTTTGCCCATGCGCGTTAAAAACATCTTCATCTGCTCACTGGTGGTGTTTTGCGCCTCATCCAGAATGATGAAGGCATCATTGAGCGTGCGGCCGCGCATGAAGGCAAGCGGGGCTACCTCCACGGTGCCTTTTTCAAGCAGCGCCAGATAGGCATCCTGACCCATCATCTCAAACAGGGCATCGTATAGCGGGCGCAGGTAGGGGTCCACCTTCTGGGCCATGTCACCGGGTAAAAAGCCCAGCTTTTCACCCGCCTCCACAGCCGGACGGGTCAGGATGATGCGCTCCACATCCTTGTTGCGCAGGGCAAGCACAGCCATGGCGATGGCCAGATAGGTCTTGCCTGTGCCGGCGGGCCCCACCGCCACGGTGAGGGGGGTGTTGCGCATGGCATCTACATAGGCCATCTGGCCGGCGGTTTTGCTGCGTATGCGGTTGCCGCGATAGGTGCAGGCCACCACATCGCTGAATATTTCTTCAGCCCGGTCGCCGTGCCCCTCGCGCACCAGCGAACACAGGTAGCGCACCATGCCTACATCGATGGATTGCCCCTCGTACAGCTGGTGTGTCAGTTTGTCGATCACCTGGTGGGCCATTTGCCGCATGGGCTCTTCGCCCTGTATATGAAAACCATTATCCCGCAGCACAATGCTGACGGAAAATTCCTGCTCGATCACACGGATGTACTGGTCGTTCATGCCAAACAGCGCCTGGTAAACATCAAGATTCTTCATGGACAAGGCCAAAGAGTGTATCATCTCCTTCTTTCATCAGGGCTATATGCCCCTGTCATTTTACTATAATGCGGCCCTTGGCGCAATCTTTTGACGGGATTGGCCAATCGTGTTATGATTCTCACAGAAAAGCAGCAAGGAAGTGAAAGTATTGGGCCTTCCCTTGGTGAGCGTGATTGTTCCCGTGTACAATGCCCAGAAGTGTTTGTCCGCATGCCTTGACAGCGTGCTCAATCAAAACTATCCCCGGTTAGAAGTGATTCTGGTCAACGACGGTAGCCGTGACCAGAGCCTTGCACTGTGCCATGAGTATGCCGGGCGGGACAGCCGGATCAAGGTGATTGATCAGGAGAACGGGGGCCCGGGCGCTGCGCGAAATACCGCCTTGGCGGCAGCCACAGGGGAGTATCTGCACTTTATAGACAGCGATGATGTGGTGCCCCAGGGTGCTGTTCAGGCCATGGTAACCGCCATGGAGGGGCAGGATCTGGTGATCGCCCATTTTCAGATATGCACGCCGCAAAGCGCCAGCAGGCGCGGCCTGATCAAGCAGGAAATGCAGATGGACCGCGCCGCCTTTCTGGAGGCGCTGATCATCTGGCCCGGCGCCTATTACTACAGCGCCATGTGGAACAAGATGTACAGGCGTGCTGTGGTGGAGGCCCATAACATCCGGTTTGATGACACCATTATCTGGGGGGAGGACTGCCTGTTTAACATGGCATACGATCTGTATGTCCAGCAGGTGCGCTTCATCCCCATGGTTGTTTACCATTACTACCGCAAGGTATCCGGGCTCTCCTGGGGCTCGGTGTTTCAATTGCACAAGGGCATCCGCATCAAGAGCAAGATTTACAAAGCCCTCAAGCGCATCTATGTAGAGGCGGGGCTGTATCAAAAGCATTATTGGCGTGTGCAGCGCTATATCCTCAACGTGACGCTGATGGATTGACCGCTATTTGTTAATGCGGTAAATGCCGCACTTGAGGTACTGTGTCTCCGGCGCCGCGGGCAGCGTGGGGTGATCCCGTCCCTGCTCGCGGAACTCTACCTGCATCAGGCGCACCTGGGCATCGTTGGCCGCCTGCAGGATGATCTCCTTAAACATGCCGGGCAATATGTGGTGCGAGCACGAGCAGGTGACCAAAAAACCGCCGTCGCGTATCATTTTCATGGCGCGCAGGTTGATTTCCTTGTATCCCTTGGTGGCGGATTCGGTCTTTGCCCTGGATTTGGCAAAGGCGGGCGGATCCAAAATGATGACATCATACTCCTCGCCTGCCTGTGACTGGGCGCGCAACAGGTCAAAGGCGTTGGCCGCTTCAAAGCGCACGTTCTCCATGCCATTGAGGGCCGCATTTTCTTGCGCCTGCGCGCAGGCATAGTCGGATATATCTACCCCCACCACGCTGCCGGCGCCGTAGTGCGCGGCGTGCAGCGCAAAGCTGCCCGTGTGGGTAAAGCAATCCAGCACCTTTGCACCCTTCACAAAGGGCGCGATGGCGGCGCGGTTTTCCTTTTGATCCAGAAAATACCCGGTTTTTTGCCCTGCCTTGACATCCACCAGAAATCGGATGCCGTTTTCCAGCATTTCCACCCGGTCGGGCACCTCGCCATACAGGATGCCCGTGGACTGTTCCATCCCCTCCAGCAGCCGGACGGGCACATCATTGCGCTCGTACACGCCCACTGGGGACAGCAACTCCACAAGCGTATCCACCATCACCTGCTGAAATCGGCCCATCCCCAGTGACAGGCATTGCATGGAAAGCACTGGGCCGAAGCTGTCCACAATCACCGCGGGCAGGCCGTCCGCCTCTGCGTGTATCAGCCTGCAGGAACACAGATCGGCAAACTGCCTGCGGTAGTTGACGGCCCGCAGGACACGGCCGCGGATAAAGGCATTGTCAATCGGCTCATCCTGATAGCTCACCACGCGCAGCGATATCTGCGACACCGGGTTGTATACCGCCCGGGCAAGGAATATGCCCCTTTTGCTGTACACGCTCACCACATCGCCGGGGGCACAGCTTTTGTCGGCATGATCAATATCACTGGCAAACACCCAGGGATGTCCGCCCAATACGCGCTTTTCTTTTCCAGGTTTCAAATAAACGTTCGCCATCTTGTCTCCGATCTGTCAATCAGCTGTGAATCAACCGTTTCGCCTTGCATCATACCACGGGAATGTCTATAATGCAGCAGCGTTTTGCGTGGAGGTTGAAGAGTTGACGCTGTTGGAACTGTTGATTTTATCCGCCGGGCTGGCCATGGATGCCAGCGCTGTTGCGATCTGTAAAGGGGCCTGTATGCGCCGCTTCAGCAAAAAGGAAGCTGTGCTGATTGCCGTGTCCTTTGGGCTGTTCCAGGCGGCGATGCCCCTGATTGGCTGGGCGCTGGGCAACAGGTTTATCCACTACATCCGCAGCGTTGACCACTGGATAGCCTTTGTGCTGCTGGCAGTCCTGGGCGGCAAGATGATATGGGACGCGGTGCACGAGGAGGACGAGCTGGTTTGCGCGCCTCTGGAGATGAAGGAATTGCTGCTGCTTTCGGTGGCTACCAGCATTGACGCCCTGGCCGCCGGCATTGCCTTTGCGGTACTGGAGGTAAATATCATGCTGTCTGTGGCTGTGATCGGGGTCATTACGCTGGTGCTGTCCTTCCTGGGGGCGGTGGTTGGCTGCCGCTTCGGTGAAAAGTACCGGGGAAAGGCACAGATTGTCGGCGGGGTGGCGCTGTGCGCCATCGGCCTCAAGATATTGATCGACCACATGGCCGCCTGAATCTATTCAAAGTAGCGCGCCGCGTTGTGATAGCAAATGTCGCGCACGATGGTGCGCAATGCGCCGATGTCATTCGGATACTCGCCATAGGACACCCATATCCCAATACGTTCGCACAGGATGCGCCGGAAGTATTCATGCCGTGAAAAGCTGGCAAAGGACCGGCTGTCCGCCGTCATGCCGATGCTGCGGTTGAGCAGGCTCAGGTTGGAAAGCAGCTGCAGGTGGCTCTGGATACCGTCCCGCTGGTTGTAAAACCGCCACGGCGGCCCAATCTGCAGCTTGCCCTGCAGGTCTGATTGCTGAAAATTGCCGATCATGGAGCCTACCACATAGCTATGGGCAGGGTTGATGCAATAGAGGATGGTGCGGGGCAGGGACATCACACGCTCCTGCGCGTCCAGCAGGCGGGACAGGTTGTCCGCGATGGGCGCATCCGATACCGAGTCAAAGCCCACATCGGGGCCGTACAGGGCATACATGCGTTGATTGGTATTGCGCAGTGATCCGATATGATACTGCTGCACCCAGTTGCGCCGCGCATACAGCAGGCCCAGCTTGACTAGCAGCACGGTGCGGTAGGTGTCCGCCTGCTTTGCCTTGACCGGCTGACCGGACAGGGCACTTTTCAAGGCGCGGTCTGCCTTTTCTTCATCCAGGCGGAAGCGCGGCACGGTCTCCATCCGGTGATCGGCGGTGCGGCAGCCTACGGCATGAAAAAAATCCACTCTGCTTTCCAGTGCCTCGAGTAAATCACCCAGGCTTCGGATGGTTTTGTTGGTGGTTTCACCTAACTTGGCAATGAAGGCGGCGAAGCCCGGCTGATCGATCTGCATCGCTGAATCCGGGCTGAATGTGGGGCGGACGCGCACCTTGACGGCAGGTTGATTGATTAGCTGCTGATGCGCTTTCAAGCCGCTGAGCGGCTCCTCGGCCGTGTAGATCGTACGCACCCCAAAGCGCTCCAGCAGTGCCTGCGGACGATAGTCCGGGCTGCCGAGCTTCTCATTGCATTCATCCCATATCCGCTTGGCTGTCTGTTCGTTGAGCGGCTCACGGATGCCGAAGATTCGCTGCAGTTCCAGGTGGGTCCAGTGGTACAGGGGATTGCCAATGGCGCCCTGCAGCACCCTGGCATACGCCAGGAATTTGTCCCAATCCGGCGCGTTGCCGCGGATCAGATCCTCCTCAACGCCATCGGTCAGCATCATGCGCCACTTGTAGTGGTCGTTGGCCAGCAGCAGATGCGTCAGGTTTTGAAACGGCTGGTTGGCTGCAATGGCGTCCGCGCTCAGGTGGGAGTGATAGTCAAATATAGGCATTTGCTCGGCGGATTCATGGAAAAGCTGGCTGGCAAGCCGGCCTGTGAGCAGAAACTCTCCACCCATAAAGGGCTTGATATTCATACGTCAGCGCCGCCCCTTTGGCCCTCCAAAGCATCACGCAAATACCCGGCCAGGATTTCGACAATGCGCGTATTTTTCCCGCCGCGCATCACCACCACATCGGCCTGGTTGATATAGTTGCGGATATACTTGTCATACATGGGTTTGACGGTGCTGAGGTATTGGGCCGTCACCGAGTCGATGGAGCGCTCGCGCTCCTTCATGTCGCGGTTGATGCGGCGCAGCAGGCAGATATCGGCCTCAACATTCATGTACAGCCGCAGGTACATCTGCTCGTACAGGCGTTTGTCATAAAAGGCATGGATGCCCTCCAGCAAGAGCACCTGCGCGGGGTAGAGCAGCTCATCCCGGTCGCTGCGACGGTGCTGGGTAAAATCGTAGGCACGGCGCTGGATGGGGCGGCCGGCCAACAGCTCGGTCATGTCGTGCAGCAGCAGGTCATGGTCGAAAATGCCCGGCTCATCGTAGTTGAGCTGGGCGCGCTGCTCCAACGACAGCTCAGGGTGGTCAATATAATACGCATCCTGATTGATGACCAGGCAGCCAACATTGAGCGCCTTGACCAACTCCTGTGAGAGGGTAGTTTTCCCCGAGCCGCTGGCACCGCATACCCCGATAAACAGCATCCTTTTGCCCTCCTTATTGTCTGGGCAAACGATAGCGAAAACCCCCTGGATTGTCAAGCAGAGCCTTGCTCCTGAATGCTACCGTTGTACTTGACTTTGCCTGAATCGGTTGATATGATATGGCCGAACTGAATATCCTTATCAAGAGCGGCGGAGGGACTGGCCCTGTGAAGCCCGGCAACCGGCCAAAGGAGGCAAGGTGCTAAATCCAGCGGCGCACCGCGCCGGCAGATAAGGCTTACGGCACGCTTATCTGAATGGTAGGCGTATTTCTTTGGGAGGAGACAACCATGCGGAAACTTTTTACGTCTGAATCGGTCACCGAGGGGCACCCGGACAAGGTGTGCGACCAGGTGTCCGATGCAATACTGGATGCCATACTGGCGCAGGACCCCTATGCGCGCGTGGCCTGTGAAACAACGGCGACCACCGGGCTGGTCTTCGTGATGGGGGAAATCACCACCAATACCTATGTATCCATCCCGGACATCGCCCGCAGTGTGGTGCTGGATATTGGCTACAACAGCTCCAAAATGGGCTTTGACGGCAACACCTGCTCGGTGCTCACCTCGGTGCACGAGCAATCGCCCGACATCTCTGCCGGCGTATCCAACGCCCAGGAAACGCGGGAAACCGGGACAGCCAAGCAGGAAACCGGCGCCGGCGACCAGGGCATGATGTTTGGCTATGCCTGCAACGAAACCCCTGAGTTGATGCCCATGGCCATCGCGCTGGCGCACCGCCTGACCCGCAGGATGACCGAGGTGCGAAAGAGTGGCCTGTGCCCCTGGATGCGGCCGGACGGCAAGTCCCAGGTGACGGTGGCCTATGAGGATGGCAAGCCGGTGTGCATCGACAACATCGTCATCTCCACCCAGCATGACGAGCGGATTCAGCAGGATGCCATCGCTCAGGCCATGGTGGAACATGTGATTCGCCCGGTGGTGCCCGAGCACCTGATGAATGACGCCACCCGCTTTCTGATCAACCCCAGCGGCCGGTTTGTAATCGGCGGCCCTGCCGGGGACAGCGGTCTGACCGGGCGCAAAATCATCGTGGATACCTACGGCGGCTACGCACCGCATGGCGGCGGATGCTTCAGCGGCAAGGACCCCACCAAGGTAGACCGCTCTGCCTCCTACATGGCGCGCTACCTGGCCAAGAACGTGGTGGCCGCCGGCCTGGCAGAGCGCTGCCAGATTGCCATCGCCTACGCCATCGGCGTGGCGCGGCCGGTCAGCTTCGCGGTGGACACCTTTGGCACGGCCAGTGTTTCGGATTTCGCCATCGAAAAGGCGCTGCTCAGCCTGGTCAGCCTGACGCCGGATGCCATCATCAGCCGGCTGGACCTGCGCCGCCCCATCTACCGGCAGACGGCCAGCTACGGTCACTTTGGCCGCACCGATGTGGACCTGTCCTGGGAGCGGACCGACCTGACCGAGGCGCTGCGCAGCGCGGTGAACTGATCGCTGAATACGCATAGACAAAGCGGGCAACTCGTGACAGAGTCGCCCGCTTTTTCGACCATGCAATGATTTATGTGCCCAAGTAGGCCTTCTTGACATCCTCATCCTGCAGGAGGGCGCTGGCAGGCCCATCCTTGACGATGTCGCCGGTCTCCAGCACATAGGCGCGGTGGGCAATGGACAGGGCCATGTTGGCGTTCTGTTCCACCAGCAGCACGGTGGTGCCATCCGCATTGATGCCGCGGATGATGGCAAAGATTTCCTGCACCAGAATGGGGGACAGGCCCATGGAGGGCTCGTCCATCATCATCAGCTTGGGGCGGGCCATCAGCGCGCGGCCCATGGCGAGCATCTGCTGTTCGCCGCCTGACAGCGTGCCTGCGGCCTGCCTGCGCCGCTCCTTCAGGCGGGGGAAGTGGTCAAACACCATATAAAAGTCCCGATCCACCTCCTGCCTGTCCTTGCGGGTGAAGGCCCCCATCTCCAGGTTTTCCATCACCGTCATCCGGGAGAACACACGCCGTCCCTCGGGCACCTGCACCAGGCCCAGCGTGACAAGCTGGTGGGCGGGTACCTTGCGGATGTCCTGCCCGTCAAATGCAATCTCGCCGCTTTTGCAGGGGATAAGCCCGGACAGCGCGTACAGGATGGAGGTTTTGCCGGCCCCGTTGGCACCGATCAGCGTAACGATTTCGCCCTCGTTGACATGGAAGGAGATATCATGCAGCGCATGGATGGCGCCGTAATATAGGTTTAGTTGATCAACCTTCAGCATGCGCCAAATCCCCCTCTGCTGTCTGTGCCTGTTCGGTGGTGCCCAGGTAGGCAGCCACCACCTCCGGGTTGTCGCGGATGGCAGCCGGGCTGCCTTGCGCAATGACGCGGCCATAGTTGAGCACGTAGATGCGCTCACAGATGCCCATCACCAACTTCATGTCATGTTCGATCAGCAGAATGGCCACTGAGAACCGGCTGCGGATCAGGCGGATGGTACGCATCAGTTCGTCTGTTTCAATGGGGTTCATGCCGGCCGCGGGCTCGTCCAGCAGCAACACCTTGGGGTTGCAGGCCAAAGCGCGGCAGATTTCCAGCTTGCGCTGCTGCCCATAGGGCAGGCCATCGGCGCGTACGTCGGCCACATCCTCCATGTTGAACACCTTAAGCAACTCGCGCGCGCGGATGTCAATGCCCTTCTCCTCGCTTGAGAAGCGGGAGTCCCGCACAATGCCGGACAGGGGAGAGTATTCCATGCGGGTATGGAAGGCCACCTTGATGTTGTCCAGCACCGACATGGATTTAAACAGACGGATATTCTGGAATGTTCGGGCGATGCCCTGCTCGGTGATCAGATGCGTCGGCTTGCCGTTGATGGGCTTGCCCAGCAAAATGATATCGCCTTCGGTGGGCATATAGACGCCCGTCAGCAGGTTGAAGAACGTGGTCTTGCCGGCGCCGTTGGGGCCGATGAGGCCAACGATTTCGTCATTTTTCAGCTGAATGTCAATGCCTTCAGCTGCCTTGAGGCCGCCAAAGCTGATGCCCAGGTTCTTTGTCTCCAGCACCACAGAATCTTCCCACACATCGTAATGGGGGGTGAAGGGCATCTTTGTGGGCCGTTTTTTGATTCCCAGCCATCTTTTGAGGGTGGTCGCTGTGGCGGTCCAGGACGCCAGCAGGGAAAACTCCTTGGTGCCCATCAAGCCGGATGGCCTGAACAGCATCATCAGGATCAACAGCAGGGAGTAGATGACAAGCCGCCACTCGGAAAACCCGCGCAAAAACTCCGGCAATGCCACCAGCACAGCCGATGAAATGATGGACCCGGTGATGGAGCCCATGCCCCCCAGCACCACCATTACGAGGTACTCGATGGACTTGTTAAAGCCAAAGGTCTTGGCGCTGAGCATGCCGATCTGGTGGGCGTACAGACCGCCCGCGATGCCCGCGAAGAAAGCGGCCAGCGTAAAGGCAAACAGCTTGTAGTAGGTGGTGGGGATGCCAGTTGCCTCTGCGGCCACCTCGTTCTCGCGGATGGAGATGATGGCGCGGCCATGCCGCGACCGGCCCAGGGTGAAGATGCTGGCGATCATGACCACCATCATCCAGAAGATAATGGAGAACTGCACGGCGCTTGACACATTTGCGTCCTCAGAGAACGCGCGGGACATGCGGGTGATGCGGGACAGCCCGGAGGCGCCGCCGGTGACAGACAGGTTTTCAATCACAACGCGGATGATCTCGCCAAAGCCCAGCGTGATGATGGCCAGGTAGTCGCCCTTCAGCCGCAGGGCGGGCATGCCGATCAGCAGGCCGCACAGGGCAGCAGCCAGGCCCCCTGCAATCAGGGCAACGGGCAGCGCAAAGCCAAAGTTCATGTTGAGCGACTTGGTGATGAGTGCAGCCACGTATGCGCCCACGGACATGAACCCGGCATGCCCCAGCGCCAGCTGACCCAGCAGGCCGGTGGTCAGGTTGAGGCTGACCGTCATCATGATGGCAATGCCTGTTGTGGCCAGGATGCCCGAGATATAGCTGTTAAAGGTGCCGGTCGAGATCAGAAGCGACAGCACGATATAGACGATGAGCAGCGCGGCGATGTTGAGCACATAGCTTTTTGCCTTCATGTTCATGCGATCACCTACACTTTCTCACGCGTCCGCCGGCCCAGCAGGCCGGAGGGCTTAAACAGCAGCACCACGATGAGGATACCATAGACCACCGCATCGCTGAGCCGGGAGGAGATGTAGGCTTTGGTCAGGCTTTCGGCAAGGCCCATGATCAGGCCGCCCAGCATGGCCCCCGGGATGATGCCGATGCCGCCCAGCACCGCCGCAATGAATGCCTTCAGGCCCGGCAGGGAGCCCAGCGTGGGGGAAACGGTGGGATACGCCAACCCGTACAGCACGGACCCAATGCCGGCCAGCGCGCAGCCAATGGCAAAGGTAAAGGTGATGGTGGTGTTGACGTTGATGCCCATCAGCTGGGCCGCGTCATAATCCTCCGACACCGCGCGCATGGACTTGCCGGCGCGCGACTTGGCCACCAACACCTGCAACAGGATCATCAGCGCGGCGGACACAACGATGGTGAGCACCGTGGTAAAGCCGATTTGCAGCCCGCCGATGGAAAGAGGCGGTATATTCAGCGAGAAGGGGTACGGCTTGGGTGTTGGCGTAAAGATCAGCAGCGCCAGGTTTTGCAGCAGCATGCTGACGCCGATGGCGGTGATCAGTGAAGAGATGCGCGGTGAGGACCGCAGCGGCTTGTAAGCGATGCGCTCAATCAGCACGCCAAACAGCACGCAGACCAGAATCACCAGCACAACCACAACAGGGAATGGCAGCCCAAGCATGGTGGTGAGCACCACCGCCGTATAGGCCCCTACCATCAAAATATCACCGTGCGCGAAGTTAATCAGGCGCACGATGCCATATACCATCGTATAACCCAGCGCAATCAAGGCATAGATGCTGCCTACATGCAGTCCGTTGATGAGCTGGTTGAGGAATAATGTCACTGGTTACATCACCATCCGCTTCCTAATCGCAGACGCCGGGGGAGGAAAATCTCCTCCCCCGCCGCAACGAAGGTCCTTCTTCAGTCAGGGATTCTGCATCTTGACGAACAGCTTATTGCCGTTTTCGTCAAAGGTCATGATGAAGGCGCTCTTGATGGGGTCGTTGTGATCGTCAAAGGTGATCTTGCCGCTGACGCCTTCCACATCGGTGGCCTTGATGGCGGCAATGGTATCCTCGAACTTCATCTCGGGGCCAGCCTTGGCCAGCGCATCGCACAGCACGACTGCGGCATCATAGCCGGTGGCCGAGAAGGACACGCTGGGCTCTTCATCGTACTTGGCCTGGAATGCTGCCACGAAGTCCTTGGCCATCTGGCTGTCGGCCTGCGTGGAGAAGTGGTCAGAGTAGGTCATCTTGGTGAGCAGCTGCTTGTTGCCGATGGAGTCAACCACGTCGGCGATGCCGTCAGCGCCCAGGAAACGAGTCTCAAAGCCGATATCATTGGCCTGGGTCAGCATGAGGGCGGCTTCCGCACCGTAGTAGGGCAGGAACACGGCCTCAGGGGCAGTATTTTTCAGGTTGGTCAGCTGGGACTTAAAATCCACATCGCCATAGGCGGCGGATTCGGTCGCGACCACTTCAATGCCAACGGCGGCGCACTCCTGGACAAATGCCTCGTAGAGGCCCTTGGAGTATTCGGTACCGTTGTCATAGATCACGCCCACCTTGGTGAGGCCCTCGTCCTTGGCATAGCGGGCCATCTGCACCGCCTGGAAAGGATCCAGGAAGCAGGTGCGGAACACATTGGCGCGGTCGGTGGTGATGTCATAGGCCGTAGCCGAGGGGGTAATCATGGGGATGTTCTCGTCGGCGGCATATTCAGCAACCGCCCGGGTGACGCCGGTGAGCACCGGGCCGATGATGCCGACCACCTTGTCGTTTTGCACCAGCTTGTTAAACGCCAGCACGCCGTCATTGGCCTCGCCGCGGGTGTCTTCCCACAGCACTTCAACCTTTTTGCCATTGATGCCGCCGGCGGCGTTAAGCTCTTCAATATACAGGTTGACGCCCTTTTGCACGGCCAGGCCGTACACAGCATAGGGTCCTGACAAGACGCCGATGCCGCCAATTTTGACTGTATCCTCAGCCATTACAATAGTCGATAGGGTGCTCAACCCCAGAATCAATGCGAGCACCAGGGATACCCATGCGCGTTTCTTCATGACATCTTGCCTCCTTACGTTTCCGCGTTTTTTCGCGGTTGTCAGTTAGAATACAAAATATCGCAAAGTTATGCAATAGCCCGCTTGTACATTCTATGTTTGCTGCACATTTTTCCACAACATACGAAGCAGTAAGGCAATGACGCAGCCGGCTTCCTTGACAGGCAAGGGCGCGCTGGTATAATCAGGCATGACCGGATTTACCCCGGCCATGTTGGGGGGATTATGAACCGCTACCATCTGACCGTCCCGGAGCACTTGCATGGCAGCAGGCTGCTGCCTTTTTTAGCGAGGGCGTATCCCCCGGCGCCGGATTTGAGCCTGCGGCGCGCGCTCAAAAAGCGCGATATCAAGGTAGATGGGCAGCGGATATCGGACAACCGGGCTGTGGCGGCCGGGCAGACAATCGAATGGTATACGGATTGGGCGCCGCCTGTCATTCCGGTTGTGTACAGGGATGACCATCTGCTGATCATCAACAAGCCCGGCGGCATCAGCAGTGACCGGCAGGCAGGGGAGCAGATGACGCTGCTGGGCCTTGTATCGGCCCAGCAGGGGCTATCTACCCCGCCGCGCCTGGTGCACCGGCTGGATCATCAGACTTCAGGCCTGATGGTACTGGCCCTGACGGAGCAGGCGGAGGAGGCCCTGGGCCAGGCATTCAAGCAAGGGCTGGTGCAAAAAATCTACACCTGCCTCGTGGGCGGGTCGATGCCCCGGCAGCAGGATACCCTGAAGGCGTGGCTGCGCAAGGATGCGCGCAACGCCCGCGTCCAGGTGCTGGACAGCCCGGCGGCAAACGCGCGAGAGATCATCACTGCGTATCGCGTGCTTGCCGCAGAGGGCCCATGCAGCCGCCTAGAGGTGATCTTGCATACAGGCCGTACGCACCAGATCCGCGCGCATTTGGCTCATACAGGCCATCCGCTTGTGGGGGACGACAAGTATGGCGATCGCGCGCTGAACAAGGCCTTGGGCGCCAGCCGCCTGATGCTGGCGGCCACCGGGCTGACCCTGCGGGCAGGCGGCCTGTTGCACGAGCTAAACGACAGACATTTTTCCATTGAAGCGCCCTTTTAGCGCGAGCAAATAGAGAGGCAATCCAATGCAAACAACCCCAACCATTCGGCTGATCAGCGTTGACATGGACGGCACGCTGCTAAACCCCAAGGGCCGTGTCACCTCAGGCAACCTGCAGGCCATCCGCGCCGCCCAGCAGGCCGGAATTATCTTCTCTGTGGCGACTGGGCGATTCTATGAAAATGCCTCCATCGGCATCAAGGACATGGGGCTGAATTGCCCCGTGATCTCGACCAATGGAGGAAAGATCGCCGCCGCCCCCTTTGGGGAGGTCATTGCCTCACACAAAATGTCCGCCGACAGCGCCCTTGCCGTCATGCGGCAACTGGATGAGCTGGAGGCGGGCTATTACGTATTTTCCGATGGGCTGGTGGGGGTGCGCCTGCCGCACGACAGGCACCATTCACAGGTTGAATTCGGCGATGACCGGATGCTGCATGAAACCAATACGCGCTACCTCAACGGGCACGACGCCTGCCGCGATGCCATTCACCGGGGGATCTACAAATTCTATGTGCACACCTTTGGCGACCGCGACAGGCTGCAGCACGTCCGCAGAGCCCTGCAGGGCATCCCGGATACGGTGCTCACCCACTCCAGCGAAACCAATATCGAAATCATGCCGCCCGGCGTGGACAAGGGCAGCGGCATTCGGGAACTGGCCGCCTACCTCAATATCCCGGTATCGCAGGTGATGGCGATTGGTGATCAGGATAATGACCTGCCCATGCTCAAGGCGGCAGGGTTTGGCGTGGCCATGGGCAATGCATCGCAGGATGTGAAGCGGCAGGCGGATGCCATCACAAGCACCAACGCGGAGGATGGCGTAGCCCAGGCGATTCTGCGCTACGCGCTGCCTTCATCGGGCGGCCAGGCGTAATACATCCTGTCCAGCTCGGTTATTTGCACACGGCCGTCGCTCCATTGAGCGAGGGCCTTTTCAATGTGCAACTGATCCCTGTCGCGCAGGCTCAGCGTTGCCGTCACCTGATCGGTATATATGGTATCCTCCAGCGCCACCGGCAGGGTGGACAGCTGATACTGCACCCTGTCCCACACGGCATAGGGCAGTTCGGCTTTGATCCGCACGCTGGGTTCCATGAGGGCGATGCCCGCAGCGTCAACGGCCATGGCGCAGCCCTTGGTATAGGCGCGGACCAGCCCGCCTGCCCCCAGCAATACGCCGCCAAAGTAGCGCACCACCACGGCGCAGCAGTTGACCAGCTGCTTTTGCCTCAACACCTCCATGATGGGCTGCCCGGCCGTGCCCGTGGGCTCGCCATCATCCTGATAGCGCATGATGCCGGCATTGCGGCCGATGATGTAGGCATAGCAGTGGTGGGTTGCATCGCGGTGCGCGTCGCGGAGGGATTGTATATAGCGCAGCGCGCCCTCCTCGCTGTCCACAGGCGCAGCAAAGCCGATAAACCGGCTTTTGTTGACCACAAACTCATCGCTGGCTTCTGCCCGCAGCGTCCTGTAGGGGCGCTCGGTCATGACTTGAGCACGATGCGGCAGTAGTTTTTCTTGCCGCGGCGCAGCAGCAGGCCGTCCGCGCCGATCTGATCGGCCGTGATGATATGGTCGATATCGGTCACGCGTTCCTCACCCACCTGTACCGCGCCCTGGGCAACCATCTTGCGCGCCTCGCTGCGGCTGGTGCACAGGCCGCTGAGGTGCAGCAGCGTTGTCAGGCGGGCATCACCGGCCAGCTCATCCCGGCTGATGGCAAAGGTGGGCACCTCCTCAGATACGCTGCCGCCACTGAACAGGGCTGCAGACGCCTCCTGCGCCTTTTGTGCCTCCTGTTCGCCGTGGACGATCTTGGTGCATTCAAAGGCCAGCACCTTCTTGGCTTCGTTGATATCCGCCCCCTCCAGCCGGCTCAGGCGGCGCACCTCGTCCATGGGCAGGAAGGTGAGCAGCGCCAGCGACTTGGCCACGTCGGCATCGCTCACATTGCGCCAGTACTGGTAGAACTCGTAAGGGCTGCACAGGTCGGCGTCCAGCCACAGGGCTCCGCGCTCGGTCTTGCCCATTTTCTTGCCCTCGTGGGTGAGCAGCAGCTTGAAGGTGCAGGCAAAGGCATCCTCCCGCTCCTTGCGGCGGATCAGGTCGGCCCCGGCCAGCATATTGCTCCACTGGTCATCCCCGCCCATCTGCAGGCGGCAGCCGTGGCGCTTAAACAGTTCCAGAAAGTCGTAAGACTGCATGAGCATGTAGTTAAACTCCAGGAAGGTCAACCCGCGCTCCAGGCGCTGCTTGTAGCAATCGGCCGCCAGCATGCGGTTGACGGAAAAGTGCACGCCAATATCGCGGATGAACTCCACATAGTTGAGGTCCAGCAGCCAGTCCGCGTTGTTGGCCATCAGCGCCCTGCCGTTTTCAAAGGTGAGAAAGCGGGACAACTGCCGGGCGATGCCGGCGGCATTCTCCTGCACCTTTTCAACGGTCATCATTTTGCGCATATCGGTCTTGCCGCTGGGGTCGCCGATCAATGTGGTGCCCCCGCCTACCAGCGCGATGGGGATATGCCCGGCCTTTTGCATGTGCATCATGGCCAGGATGGGGATGAAGTGTCCAAAGTGCAGACTGGACGCCGTGGGGTCAAAGCCGATGTAAAACTTGGTCGGCTCCTTCTCCAGCTGCTTGTACAGGTCATCCTCAAAGGTTACCTGGGCAATGAATCCGCGTTCTTTCAAAAGGTCAAGAATGTGCATACTGTCTCTCCTATCCCATGTGTTTGATGCAATCGCTCAGTATCTCCATGCCGCGCAAGATGGCGGCCTGATCCGCATTGGAGAAGTTAAGCCGCAAAGTATTGTGGTGCCCGCCCTCGGGGTAGAAGTGCTCGCCTGGCACGAAGGCCACGCCGCGCTCCACCGCCGATCGGAACAGCTGATCGGCCTGAAGCCCTTCCTCCAGGTGAACAAAGATAAACAGGCCGCCCTCGGGCCGCGTAAAGTGGCGGATGCGAGGGGTCAAGGCAAGCTGTTGCAGCATGGTGTCCATCAAGCCGGCATATTGGCCGCATATCCTGCTGATATGAGGATCCAGCAGGCCGCCTCGCAGATAGGCATCCACGATGCCCTGGTTCAGGTTGGCGGTGTGTACGTCTGTGCACTGCTTGCACACGCCGCAGCGGCGCAGCAGGTGCGCGTCCCCCGCCATAAAACCGACCCGCAGGCCGGGGGAGACCACCTTGGAGAAGCTGCCCAGCAGCACCACCCAGCCTTCCCGATCAAAGGCCTTGATGGCAGGCAGATGCTTGCCCTTGTAGCGCAGGGAGTGGTATGGGTCATCCTCCGCCACGACAACCCGGTACTTTGCGGCCAGTTCTGCTACCTGTTGCCGCCTGTCCAGCGCCAGGGAGCAGCCGGTTGGGTTTTGAAAAGTGGGGATGATATACAGCAGCTTGGGGGAGTGGCGGCGCATCATCTCCTCCAAGTGGGCGATGTCAATGCCGCTGTCATCGCTGCGCACGGGCACGATGTTGGCCTGGTAGCTGTTCATGGCCTGCAGGGCACCCAGAAAGGCCGGGCTCTCGGTGAGCACTGCATCCCCCGGATTGACCAGCGCCTTGAGCAGCAGGTCCAGCCCCTGCATGGAGCCGGTGGTGATTAGCACCTGGTCTTCCTGCACGTCTGCCCCAAAGGTCTGCCGGATATACCCCGGCAGCGACTGGCGAAGCGGGGGATAGCCCTCTGTCTGCCCATACTGCAAAATGGCCTTGCCGTCACGGCGCAGCAGGTCAGAGGCTATCTGTGCGACCTGTTCATCGGGCAGCGCAAAGCTGCCCGGGTTGCCGCCGGCAAACGAGATCACGCCGGGCTTTGCGGAAAAGGCAAAAAGCTCCCGAATCGCGCTGCCGGACAGGCCCTGCATCCGCTGCGCATAGCTGATGTCGATTGTGACCATACCCTCTCCTTCTGAAAAAAAGCCGCCTGCCCGTATCCTCTACGGGAAGGCGGCGTCAATCCGCGGTACCACTTCCATTTGGCAAACATGGTTTGCCCTCAAAAACGCTGTATCCGGCGCACCGGCAGCGGCCTAATGACCCGAAGGCGTTCAGCGCTGTGCTCAAGAGAGTATTCGCAGGCGGCTCACGGCCTTCTTGCACCACATCGAAGGCTCTCTGCGCGTGTTATCCGCACCGTTACTTGGCTCCATCAACGCAAGTATTATTATAGGGTTGAGATAATCAGATTGTCAACCTCCATCCGCAAGTGCATATATTAAAAATTAAGGTGAGTTGTAAAATGAGTTGCCCATAAAAAGTGATCCATTAAGGGATCAAACCAGTTATGCTTAGAGTTGAAGACAAAAGCGACTGGAGAGAATCAAAATGGATCAGAAGAAGCATAACACAGGGAAGGGTAAATGGAAACAGCTCACCGAAAAGGAACGCTACAAGATCGAGACACTGTATGAGGAAGGATA
>JAAZBU010000046.1 GCA_012513645.1 Clostridiales bacterium
ACTTGCCATCAACTGTGGTGATCAGCAGGCTGTTGGCCGCTAATTCCACCGCTGCCTTCATGTAGGTGGGGGCCACGGTCTCCTCGCCCTTGTCGTTCACAAAGCCGATCTTGCCGTCCAGCTCCACGGGCACATAGCCCTTGACGAACAGGAAGGTCTTCTGGCCCACGCCCTCGCCCCGGGCGTAGGTGGCGATGAAGTCATCATACTTGAAGTCCACCGCCACGTTGCCCTGCCGGTCCAGCAGGCCCATCTTGCCATCGCGCTCACGCTTGGCGCGTATATAATCGCCGTCGAAGGTGTATAGGTTTTCATACTCCGTGGGGATGACCACATTGCCCTCAAAATCCATGCGGCCGCGCTTGTTGTCGCTGCCCGTGATGTCGAAGGTGCCGTCTTCATACTTGTAGCTGTTCACCATGTAGGGCGTGGTAAGCACCAGCTCGCCGTCACCCGCGCGCCGCACCTCCCACTGGTCGCCGTTCTTTGTAAAGGTGTAGCCGTGGTACGTCTGCTCCGCCGTGCCCAGGGGCCGCAAGGCCTCATCGTATACGGTGATCGCGTCCTTCAGGTCCTTCACCACCAGGAAGCCATCGTACACGCGCACGTTGTCGTACTGCTCGCGTGTCAGGGTGCCTGCGGCCTGGCCGGTCTTCATGTTGTAGAAGGTGCGATCCTCAATCAGGTAATAGCCGCTGCCATAGCCGCCAAACAGCGCCTGGTAATCGAAATTATCACCGGTGGATTCCTTCAGGCGGATGCCGACGACCCAATCCTTGTTGAGCACCTCGATCTCGCCGTATTCAAAGGGCACCAGCACCTTGCCCGTCTGGTCGATGACGCCCTTGCCGTTGAGCTGGTCCAGCTTGGCGGCGGCGATGTAGCCCCAGGGGTTGTCCAGCCCCAGCCACAGGTACTCATCGGGCACCAGCACGGTGCCGTCCGGCGCCATGATGCCGGTGGGGGCAAAGCCCTTGGCCCGGAAGCCCACCAGGTTGCTGCTGCCCAGCAGCTCGCCCAGCGGCACCTCGTATGCCTTAGTCAGCTGGATGGGGGCGGGGGCCGTTTCCGCCAGGGCGGGCAGGGCCGCGCCGACCAGCAGGATGAGCATAGTAATCAAACTAATGAAACGTTTCATAAAATTCTCCTTTCTCTCCTGAACACAAAAATGGTAGCAGAACTCCGACTTCTGTACAAGCAAAACGCTGTAAAGAATATGGTAAATCCTGATTGCGTTTGTCCGTTTGGACGGCGTGGGTGTTTTCAATTATTATCAAAAACTAACCTGCTGTCCGTGCATGTGATTTCTATGGTGTGATTCATGGGGTCTAATAGCGGAAAACTCCAATACCCCACCCATTGCGGTTTGGGGTTCCACGCCTTAACGCCCGATGCACGATCTGCATTGCTGACAATTTCAACAAAATCGTCCCTATCACACGCCAAGGACCAACTGATGTTTGGCGCATTTCCGCCATCCCATCCGGGTTGTTTGCCAAACACTGAGGGGAATGGTGTAAAGTCCTGTGCAAAAGTGATTGACAGCTGATGCCCATCTATACCATATGCTATTGAGGATTCATCCTTCCAGATTAAGTGAAGGTTGAGGATTTCGGAGTAGAAATACTCCATCTTTTCCAGATCATTGCAAAATATATAGGTAAAATTGAGTCTCTTTACCACTCGATCACGCTCCTTTCATCAGCACGTTGTCCTCATGATGACCATGCCATCGATCAACGCGGGGGAATCGATATCCGCCTACGCGCCGATCAGATACCCCGTCATGGACAGGCTGCCCAGCACGTAGGCCCGGTTGAAGGCCTCGGCTTTTTCATCCGGATGGGTCGCACCCAGCACGTACAGCAGCGGCACAAAGTGCTCGGTGGTGGGCACGGCCAGCCCCGCGCCGGGCAGGGCCATGTAGTTGGCCAGGGTCTTGCTGTCGCCCGCCATCACGGCATCGTGCACCGCGGTGTCAAAGGCCTGCGCCCAGGGGTAGGGCACGGTGGCCGCACCGTTGATGAGCCGCAGGTTGTGCACCACATTGCCGCTGCCCAGGATCAACACGCCCTCCTCCCGCAAGGGGCGCAGCTGCGTCCCCAGGGCCATCTGCTGCGCGCCGGTCAGGCTCAGTTCCAGGCTCAGCTGCACCACGGGGATGTCGGCGGCCGGGTACATGCGCATCAGCACGCTCCACGCGCCGTGATCCAGCCCCCAGTCCTGCGTGGGCCGCGCCTGGGGCAGCAGCGCCTGCACCCGCCGGGCCAGCTCGGGGCTGCCGGGGGCAGGGTAGCTGGCCTCGTGCAGCGCACGGGGAAAGCCGTAAAAGTCGTGGATGGTGCGCGGGCTGTCCGCCGCCACCACGCGGCTGTCCTCCCCCGCAAAGTGGGCCGACAGGCACAGGATGGCCCGCGGCCGGGGCATGCGCGCCGCCAGCGCCGCCCAGGTACGGGTATAAATATTGGCCTCCAGCGCGTTCATGGGTGAGCCGTGGCCCACAAACAACAGGGGCATGCGCACTGCACTGCCTGGCATCCCCTCACCTCCGCTTCATTGTTGGTATGCGATAGTATACCCGTCGCACGGCTCGCTCATTCAGTGGCCCCTAAACCCGCCAAATCGGTTGATTTATCTTGACAATTGCTTGATATGCACCCTATACTTTGTGGGTGCCTTTCGGCTGCATCGGCCGCAAAGGCGTCATTTTTATCAGAAGAAATGAGGAACCAGCATGTCCAGGCTTGAAGCCGAGGTAAACAGAAGGCGCACCTTCGCCATCATCAGCCACCCGGACGCGGGCAAGACCACGCTGACGGAAAAGCTGCTGCTGTACGGCGGAGCCATCCGCCAGGCGGGCAGCGTGAAGGCGCGCAAGGCCGCGCAGCACGCCACCAGCGACTGGATGGAGATTGAAAAGCAGCGCGGCATCTCGGTCACCAGCTCGGCCATGCAGTTCAACTACGAGGGGTACCACATCAACATCCTGGATACCCCCGGCCACCAGGATTTCTCGGAGGATACCTACCGCGTGCTGGTGGCGGC
>JAAZBU010000047.1 GCA_012513645.1 Clostridiales bacterium
AGTTGCTGGCGAAGGGCTTTGCGAATCTTCTTGTGTGTTGGCTTTCGGTCGCGGACAAACCGCAGCCAGTCCCGCCGGGCAAGGTTTCGGTAGGTTCTGGGCTTTGTTCCATCCGTCGCTCCGGCGGCATGGGCCGTGTCTATCATCTTTTCCAGCAGCTCACGGCCTTCGTTCAGCAAGGAAACATCGGTAGGGAAGCGAATGTTCTGCGGCACACAGGTGGCATCCAAAATCAGCGTTCCTCGGTTGTCGGTGCCTTCTCCATCGCCTGAATCGTCATCATCCGAAGGTGGCGCTTCATCCTCATCCACTTTCTTATGGCCAATGATGTAATCATTCACCTCGGCCAGCATTTGCGGTGTAATCCGCTCACGAAACCAGGTCATGACGCTGGGATCAAAAGGCCGGTTGCTGGTGTACTCCGCGAAACCCAGGAAGTATTGAAGATAGGGGTTTTCACGGATCTCTTCCACCACATCCTCATCTGACAACCCGTAACGTTTCTTGATGATCAGGGCACCAATTGCCATCCGGGCGGACTTGGCCGGCTTGCCCTCCCGGGGATTGCTAAACAGAGCAGCATACTGTTCTTCGAAGGCTTCCCAATGGATGAGTTTGGACATCTTGACCCATCGATTGGTCGGGTCCAGACGTACACCGCCAAACAGCGTTGCATCCTCGAAGAAGGTGGCCTGGTGTGCTTTTCTTTCGTACATTACGTTTTCTCTCCTGGTCAGGTGCAAGGGTTTTGTGCGATTTGCGTGGTTTTCCTTGCACTTATTATACCAGAAAAGCGCCAAAAAGTGTTGATTTTGTTGATGATTTCGGGTGTTCAGGGGACACTATTTACACATGCATAATTGTATGTAGTTGAGCACATTTGATAACGAACAATTCATTGACAATGATACTGGATACATCATGAAAAGTCAAACCGGCCGGGCGTCTCCGCCTCGCCGGCCGGTTGTCTGTAATCTGTTTTGTTTTACTTTTATACTAAAAAAATATGCAACCCGCCAGGCGGATTATTTGCTATTTCCTCGTCCTCGCCCTTCTTCTGCGCACGGGCTGGGGCTGCTCCTTCTCCAGGGGCGCCTTGCCCTGCAGCTGAAACAGCTCATCGCGGTACTGTGCGGCCTTTTCAAAGTCCAGGTCGCCGGCGGCGGTGAGCATCTTGTCCTCCAGCGCGCGGATGAGGGCCTGCTTGTCCTCTTCGCTCATGCGGTCGCCATAGTGCTGCTCGGTCTCGGCGGCGATCTCGATCAGCGCGCGCACCGCGACGTTGATCGACTCGGGCGTGATGCCGTGCTGCTCATTGTAGGCGCGCTGGATGTCGCGGCGCCGCGTGGTCTCGCCGATGGCGCGCATCATGCTGTCCGTCGGGCTGTCCGCGTACATGATGACCCGGCCTTCGGTGTTGCGGGCCGCGCGGCCGATGGTCTGTACCAGGCTGGTCTCGCTGCGCAGAAACCCTTCCTTGTCCGCATCCAAAATGGCCACCAACGCCACTTCCGGCAGGTCCAGGCCCTCCCTTAAGAGGTTGATCCCCACCAGCACGTCATAAAGGCCCAGCCTGAGGTCCCGAATCAACACCATGCGCTCCATCGTCTTGATGTCCGAGTGCAGGTAGCGCACGCGCACGCCATTTTCGCGCAGGTAGTCGGTCAGCCGTTCGGCCATCTGCTTGGTGAGCGTGGTCACCAGCACGCGCTGGCCCTTGTCCGCCACCTCGCGGATCTCGCCCAGCAGGTCGTCCACCTGGCCGGTGGCCGGGCGCACGATGATGCGGGGGTCAATCAGGCCGGTGGGGCGGATGATCTGCTCCACCGTCTGCTGGCCGTGCTCGGCCTCATAGGGGCCGGGGGTGGCCGATACAAAGGTCACCTGCCGGATGCGCTGCTCAAACTCGTCAAACATCAGCGGCCGGTTATCAAAGGCCGAAGGCAGGCGGAAGCCATAGTCCACCAGCGCGGTTTTGCGCGCCTTGTCCCCCGCGTACATGCCGCGGATCTGCGGGATGGTGACGTGGCTCTCATCGATAAAACAGATAAAATCCTTGGGGAAGTAATCCAGCAGGGAAAACGGCGGGTCACCGGGCTGGCGGCCGTCAAAGTATCGGCTGTAGTTTTCAATGCCGGTGCAAAAGCCGATCTCCCGCAGCATCTCGATGTCGTAGCGGGTGCGCTGGGCGATGCGCTGCGCCTCTAACAGCAGGCCCTGCCCCTCAAAGTACTCGATGCGCTGCTGCAGATCGCGCTCGATATGGTCGATCTGCTCTTCCCGCCCCTCCACACCGGTTACATAGTGGGTGGCCGGGAACAACGCGTAGTGGTTAACCGCGCGCAGCACCCGGCCGGTGGTCAGCTCAAACTCGCTGACGCGCTCAATCTCATCGCCGAAAAACTCCACCCGCACGCCATCCTCCTTGTGGCCGGCGGGGATGATCTCGGCCACGTCGCCGCGCAAGCGGAACATGCCGCGGGAAAAGCCGATGTCGTTGCGCTCATACTGGATGTCCACCAGCTTGGCGGCCAGGCCCTCGGGCGTCATGCGCATGCCCGGCCGCAGGCTGATCATCTGCCCCTCGTACTCGCTGGGGTCGCCCATGGAGTAGATGCAGCTGACCGAGGCCACGATGATCACATCCCGCCGCTCGCGCAGCGCCGCCGTGGCGCTGTGGCGCAGGCGGTCGATCTCGTCGTTGATGGAGGCATCCTTCTCGATATAGGTATCGCTGGAGGCGATGTAGGCCTCCGGCTGGTAATAATCGTAGTAGCTGACAAAGTATTCCACCGCGCTGTCGGGGAAAAACGCCCGAAACTCGCTGCACAGCTGGGCCGCCAGCGTCTTGTTATGCGCGATGACCAGCGTGGGCCGCTGCACCTTTTCGATCACCGAGGCCATGGTAAACGTCTTGCCCGAACCGGTGACGCCCAGCAGCGTCTGCGCGGTCAAGCCGCTGTTGATGCCCTTGGCCAGCGCCTCGATGGCCTGGGGCTGGTCGCCCTTGGGCTGATAGGGGGATACAAGCTTGAACTGGCCCATGCACGCTCCTTTCACGGGAATGAACGTTCCCGCAATTGCCAGTATAGCAGATGCGACATGGGCCGACAAGGCGGCAAAAAACCGGCCCCGCATGTGCAGGGCCGGTCCTGTGCTCAACGATCAATCAATAGCGATCGCCCAAACCCTTGGTCTTGATCATGTTCTCAAAGCGCTTGTCCTCGGCCTCGTTGAAGGCGGCAAACTCATCCGTGCCGCGGAAACGGGCGACGACCTGCTGCTCCTTGAGGGTGTTGATAAATTCTTCATCAGCCACACACTGCTCGAGGATGGCAGCCAATTTTTCGATGACGGCGGGATCGGTGCCCTTTTGCACCACCACGCCGCGCCACTGCTCGATCACCAGGTCCTTGATCTCCTCAATGCCGGCATCAATGGCCAGGGGCACATCAGGATAGTGTTCGAACGGCTTGGAGGCGAAGGAGACCAGAATCTTCAGCTGGCCGGCATCCACGTTGGTCATGCCCTCGGGGGTGTTGCAGATGGCCGCCTCCACCTCGCCCGACAGCAGCGCGGTCACTTCATCGGCGCCGCCCGCATAGTGGATGAGGTTGAACTCGGCGCCAATCGCCTCGGCAAACAGCTCGGCCGCGATATTGTTGCCCCCACCCACACCGGCGTCCGCCAGCGAAATCATGCCCGGGTTGGCCTTGGCCTCGTCGATGAACTCCTGCAAAGTGTTCCACTTGGAGTCGGCCGGCACCAGCAGATAGTTGGCGCTCTCGCAGATCTGGGCCACCATGTCAAAGGAGTAGGCGTCGTAATCCACCTTGGTCATGTGGGTCTTGGATACGTGGGCGTTGCTCCAGTGCAGGACGTTGTAGCCATCCTTGGAGGCGTTGAGCAAAAACTCCACCACGCCGGTCACGCCCGAGGCGCCGGCCACGTTTTTGATAACCATCTGCTGGTCGTTGGCATACTTGGGAAACACCTTGGCCAGCGCGCGGAAGACGATGTCCGCACCGCCGCCGGCGGACCAGGGCACCGTGGCTTCAACGGTCTTGGCGGGATAGTCCTCCGCCAGCACGGCAAGGGCGCCGAGGCTGAGCATCAGGGCAAGCAACAGAGCAACGATTTTTTTCATGTGGTTGGTTTCCTCCTCTTGGTTATATTGATTTTTTATGCGACGCCGGAGTCTCTGCCGGCGCAACAAACAATTTCAGGGGCTCAGGCTGCGTCCTGCGCCTTGGCCTTCTTGGCATCCTTGGCGGCGTTGAAAAGCGCCAGGGCGATCAGCCCCACGGACAGCACCAGGAAGCTCAGGGAAATGGGGCGCGCCACCAGCACCGACCAATCATTGCGCGAAAGCGTCAGCGCGCGGTTGAGGTTTTGCTCGGCCATGGGGCCCAGGATGACGCCCAGTACGAGGGGGGCGGCGGGGTAGCCGTACTTCTTCATGAAGAAGCCGAACACGCCAAAGCCCATAGCGACATACACATGATACAGGTTGTTGGACAAGGTGAAGGCGCCGATGACGCACAGCACCATCACCGCCGGCATCAACAGCTTCTGGCTGATGCGCAGCACATAGGGGGAGACGCGGGCATAGAACAGGCCCAATCCCAGCATAAGAAACTGGATGACCAGCATGCCCGCGAAAATGGTATAGACCGTATCCGCGCTGTTTGTAAACAGCAGCGGCCCCACCTTGACGCCAATCAGCGTGAGCGCGCCCAGCATGACCGAGGTGACCACGTCGCCTGGAATGCCCAGCGTCAGCATGGGAATCAGCGCACCGCCCGTTGTGCCGTTGTTGGCAGATTCGGCCGCGGCCAGGCCCTCCAGCGACCCCTGGCCAAACTTCTCCGGGTGCCTGGACAGGCGCTGGATGACATTGTACGCCAGGAAGCAGGTAATGGCGCCGCCGGTGCCCGGCACGATGCCGATGAACACGCCGATCAGTCCGCCCACGATGGCCGCCCAGAAAAAGCCCTTGAACTCCTTAAAGCTGGGGAAAAAGTTGCGGACATTCTGCTCCTGTATGGTGGCGTCGGCCGCCTGGGTGCGGACGGTCATCAGCACCTCGCTGATGGCGAACACGCCGATCAGCACCGGCAGAATGTTAAAGCCGTTGAGCAGGTAGCCGCTGCCGAAGGTAAAGCGGCTGTTGCCCACGATGGGGTCGGTGCCGATGGTGGCGATCAGCATGCCCACGGCGCCGCTCATCAGGCCCTTGAGCATGTTTTTGCCCGAGGCGCTGGCCATGATGGTCAGCCCGAAGACAGCCAGGGAGAAATAGTCTGCCGCGTGGAACTTGAGGGCCACCTTGGCAAGCTCGGGCGCGATGAGGATCAGGCAAATGGTGCTGACCACGCCGCCGATGAAGGAAGAAATGGCCGCTACGCCGATGGCCTTGCCGGCCTCACCCTGCCTGGCCAGGGGATGCCCATCCAGCACCGTGGCCGCAGCTGAAGGCGTGCCCGGCGTGTTGAGCAAAATGGCCGCCACGCTGCCCCCAAACATGGAGCCGCAGAACAGACCGCACAGCATCACCATGGCCACGTTGCTGTCCATGCGGTAGACCAGGGGCATCAGCAATATGATGCCGATGGAGCCGCTGAGTCCCGGAATCGCTCCAATGATGATGCCCACCATGACGCCGAAGGACATCATGAGGAAGGCATAGGGCTGGAAGACAAATTGCAGGCCGCTTATCAGTTCATTGAACATGGTTGTTCCCCTCCCTTAAAACATCGAAAACTCAGGCAAGAACACCATGAATGCCTTCGTAAACAGCAGGTAGATCACAACCGCCGAGCCGATGCTGGCCAGCGCCGCCACCTTGAGGTTTTTATAGCCGAATATCCACATCAGAGCGAACAGATAAAAGGGCGTCAAAAAGAGGAAGCCGATGCGGTTGAGCAGCCACAGATACACAAAGGAAATCAGCACCGTGCCTGCCACCCGCAGGAAGGCCTGGCGGTCGGGCTGCCATGTCATCCTGGGCAGGCCTTTTGCCAGCGTGCTGATGACCATCACCAGCCCCAGCACCAACATGATGATGGCCACCGCACGGGGATAGCCCGCCGGGCCCAGCCCCACCTTGGCCTGCGCCAGGCCCTGGGAAAGCACCAGCACCACAATCCCCAGCAGCACCATGAGAACGCCGATAATCAGGTCCGCAAAACGATTCTTTTTCATATGCTTTTCTTCACCCTTCCCAAATGATCGGCCGCACAAACCGATGGCCCATCACCTCCAGCGTCATGCTGGGGGCGATGACAGGCCGGGATACAGGGATGATCCGGTCGCCGGTCACGATCACGGTGTCCTCGCTTTTGGTGCCGGTGATCGAGGAGTTCCAGCAGAAGGCCTGATTTTTCTGGATGAGGCCGGGGGTGTCAAAATCCACCCGATAGTCGCGCCCGGCGTAGCCGATGGGGCCGCCCTGGTGGTGCTTTTCAAACTCCTGGGCATAGCCGCGCTCGGCGTAGGCCTGCTTGCCGGCCTCCAGGGCGGATACATAGGTGTTGCCCGGGATGGAGCTGGCCATCAGCGTGCAGTCAATCTCCACATTGGCCAGGTACTGGCGGCGCAGGGCATCCGTCACCGGCACGAAGTTGAAGTACCGGGTGCAGCAGATGATGAGCCCCTTGTAGCGCATGTTGCCGCCCAGCTGCACGCGCTCGCGGATGACCTTGTCGGTGGGCACCGGGTGCCGGTAGTGCGCGATGCGCTCATCCGCCGCGCACATGGCGCTCACCACGTCCAGCCCGCTTTCGCGGATGCGCCGGGCCAGGCGGCCGATGGTTTTCAGCTCGGTATCGCCGGGGCGAACGGAGCTGATGGTCTCCTCAATGGCCCGGGCCGCCAGGTAGCCGCCCTCCTGATAGCGCTCCACCTCCTCCTGGGTGAGGGAGAAGCGCAGCAGCTTCACATCACCCGCGATATTTTGCCCCAGGGCGTTGCCATGGTCAAACCCTACCTTGACCGAGGGCACCAGCTTGCGGATGCAGTCGCCCTCAAAGGCCGCATCATGCCACGCGCCGAAGTGGATGCGGTAGCCCAGCTCCTCTAACTTCTCCTCATCGCGCATGCGCGGCGCCTCAATCACATTGGTGATGGCATGCAACGCATCCTGCGTGATCAGCAGGCCGCAGTTGCCCATGTCGCCCAGGCCAACATAGTTAATGCCGCCCAGCGTCAGCCAGGCAAAGCTGTCCTGCCGCTTGAGGTAGACGGCATCCAGCGACTTTTCATTCATCAGCCGCCGCAGCCTGTCCAGTTTGATCTGAAGCTCATGTTGCATAGCAGTTTCTCCTTAAAAAATATGACAATAAAAAGGTCATGCCGGAAATGGGTTTTTATTCAGTCCTTGTCATTATATCGAAAAAATCCCGAAAGTCAATTTGTTCTCGTATTCTGGTGTTTGATTGGTTTTGCGAGGTTTATAGCAAAGCCGAAAGGCAAAGAGGCTGACTGCGGAGGTATTGGAGATCAAGCATTCTGTGTAATAAAAGGGCAATGCGGTTGAACCGCGCAAAACCGGTGTACAGTCTATTTGCATGAGCGAAAGCGTACATGCACGGATGAATGAAAGGACGCAAATTCATCCAAGAATTTACAATTTGAGTTCAGTATCAACAGGAGGTGAGCCATGAAAGAAATCTGCCATGTCAACGCCCTGTCGCTCTATGTTTCGGACATCCCCAGGAGCCGGGCCTTTTACCAAAGGGTGTTTGAGGCAAACATCACCGAGGTGGACGGCAAGAACCTTGTCGTCCACCTGGGTGGAGTGATGCTGAATATGCTGCACGAAAGCCTGGCATATGAGCGCTACGACCGAAAAAAGAGCGGCTTGCCCTTTGAAATCAACATCTGGGTTGATGACGTGGATGCCGTCTATGAAACCCTGAATAACCGTGGCGTCGTTTTTTTAGCTCCGCCAGCCGATCAGCCCTGGGGCATGCGCAACATCACCTTTTTTGACCCGGACGGCCACCGGTTTGAAGTAGCCCAGGCCCTGCGATAAAGCCGCGGGATGCCTTCACTTTATAAGTATGCCGTGATACGCATGGTGCGGCATGGCCGCCGCCTTCTTCTGCCTACGCCGCGTTGTCCCGGCGCAGGCTGTCCATAGTTTCCTCCCAGTCGGTATCGTCCGCCGGCAGCAGACGCTCCCAGGGCAGGGGCGGGGCATGCTGCACCGAGGGGAAGGCCTGGCGGATGAGGTGGCGCAGGTACTGGGCCTTGCGCATCACATGCGGGCTGAGGAAGGCATCGGGCAGCGCGTCCTGCGCGCAAAACAGCAATTCAAAGGTGCGGGCACGGTCCTCCAGCGGGAAGGTACGGGCGTAGGCGTCGATATACCACACGCGCCCGGGGTGGTCCATGGCGCCCTCCATCTCGGCGGTATAGGCCGTGTCTACCAGCTGGTTGCCCTCCTCATCCCGATAGGAGAAGGCATAGCCGCCGTCCTCCCACTCCAGGGGGCTCAACAGCTCCCAGTCCGCCAGCGCGCTGCCACCGGACTGCAAATCATGCTCGTACAGGCGGTCCTCCAGCAGGTGGGAAAACTCATGCGACAGCGTCTGCACCAGGTCGGATTCGTAGGTATTAAAGGCGACATAGCGCTCGTTATTCCACGTGGCCATGACGGCCGCCGCGTAGGGGATGCCATGGCCGCCGTCTGACAACAGCCCACTGCACAGGTAAAAGCTGAGCTGATCATGGGGCGCAATCATGGCCTCGCGCAGCATGCCGCCCGGCAGCGCGGCGCAAAAGGCGTCCACGGCCTCCAGCCCGCGGCGGATCTCCCCCTCATCCAGCGCGGGGGTGGACACATAGGTGTCGTTGTGAAAGCGTACGCCCGCCTCGCGGATCTGCACCCGCACGCCGTAGGCCTGCTCGATGCGGGCGGCTAGGGCATCGTTGTCATCCCGCATCTGCGCCATGGTGGTGCGGTGCAGGCGGGCATCGGCGTCGAGCGGCCGGCGCAAATAATCCCACAGATAGTAGCCGGTGGCGCCGCCCTCCCCACCCCAGTAGGTCAGCAGGGCCTGCCCCGGCATATCCAGCAGCATGGCGGAGAGAAAGCCATCGCCGGCACCCGGCGGGTAGGGCAACTCGTTAACCAAAGGGCCGCGCTCCAGGTCATACAGGCGCAGGCTGTCCCCGGTCAGCCCGCCCGCCAGCAGTGCCCCCCGGATGTCCAGCACCTGCTCGCCCTCGCGCCAGATGCCGGGGCCCGTCAGCTCCTCCCCATCAAACAGGCTGCCCACCAGCAGGCTGCCATTCCCCTGCTGATAGCTGCGCAGCGTGCCCGGCCACAGGGAAAAGCCCAGCAGCACCGGCCACAGGGACAGCCGGCCGGTGGCCATGTCCCACCGGCAGACCACCTCATGCCCCTGGGCGTCAATCAGGTCAAAGTAAAGCCCGCCGTCCATCACGCCCCGAAACTGCAGCACTTGCCAGCCGCCTGGCAAGCCTGAGCGGATGACGGTGCGCTCGCCCGTATCCATGGCCACGCCGACGACCTCGGCCCGGATATGGTCTATAAACCACAACCGCTTGCCCGATGGCTCCACCCAGGGGCCCAGCCACTGGGGCTCCCGCGATACGGCCAGCCTGTCCGTCACCGCCAGGCCGCGGTCATATACCACCACCTGCCCCCGCTGCGTGTCGATCAGATAGGGCCGCCCATCGGCCAGAAAGCCCAGCGGCAGGTCAAACCCCTCGCCCGGCGGCACATCCAGCGGTATGGCGGCCAGGGCCTCCCCGGCCTCCATATCGTACAGCGTCAGGCGGATGCCGCCGGCCGTGCCGCTGTCCAGCCGGGCGATCAGCAGCAGGTGCTGCCACGCCGCCATCGCCAGCACATCCTCCCCGCTGCCCGCATCCAGTGCGCGCAGGTCATCCCGCCAAATAGCCGGGGCAGCAGCATCCCGCGCCGGGGCATGCTCCCCCAGCGCGGGCAGGGCGGACAGCCCCACCAGCACCGCCAGGACCAAAGCCAGGGTTCGCTTGCTCATGTTGTCTCCTGTGGATGCATCCTGTATACAACAGACTGTACCACGCGCCGGACCAGCGGTCAACGCTGCGCGCTGCACCATCTGCCAGCGCAGAGCGGCCGTTAATTGTTACCTTTTCTTTACGGAAAGATTGCAAAATAAGGCTCGGACGGCTATAATGGCTGCGTGCCGCCGTCAGCGCGGCCAGGAGGAAAAACCGGCATGAGCATCGATCCACGCAACCTGGTATACGCCCTGCGGCAGAACATCCGCCTGGTCATTGTCGGCAAGGACGAGGCCATCGAGCAGGCCCTCATCGCCCTGCTGTGCAAGGGCCATGTGCTCATCGAGGACGTGCCCGGTGTGGGCAAGACCACGCTGGCCGGCGCGCTGGCCAAGTCGCTTAGCTGCTCGTTTAAGCGCATACAGTTTACGCCCGACGTGATGCCGTCCGACATCACGGGCTTCACCATGATCAACATGAACACCAGCGAAATGGAATACAAGCCCGGCGCCGTCAACACCCAGATTCTGCTGGCCGACGAGATCAACCGCACCTCGCCCAAGACGCAGTCCAGCCTGCTGGAGGTGATGGAGGAGGGCCAGGTGACCGTGGACGGCGTGACGCGGGAATTGCCGCGCCCCTTCATGGTGCTGGCCACGCAAAACCCCATCGACTTTGTGGGCACCTATCCCCTGCCCGAGGCGCAGATGGACCGCTTCTTCCTGCGCATCTCCATCGGCTACCCCTCCATCGAGGAGGAGATGGATGTGCTGGACCGTTACTCCGGCCAGGAATCGCCGCTGAAAACGCTGGCGCCCGTTTGCGGCGCGCGCGAGGTGATCGCCATGCAGGAGATGGTAGGCACGGTGTATTGCAGCCGCGAGGTGCGCAGCTATGTGGCCACCATCGCCGCCCACACCCGGCAAAACCCGGCGCTGCAGCTGGGCGTCTCCCCCCGTGGGGCCATCGCGCTGGTGCGCGCGGCCCAGGCCTGCGCGGTGCTGGCCGGGCGCGACTATATATTGCCCGATGACGTGCGGCGCATGGCGCTGCCGGTGCTCAGCCACCGCCTGGTGCTCACGCCCGAGGCCCGCATGAAGGGCTACTCGGCCGAGACATTGCTGCGCCAGCTGATCGACACCCTTCCGGTGCCCGGCAAGCTGGCATGACCGTCCGCTTCTTCATCACGATCTGCACGCTGCTGGTCACCGGGCTTTGCGCGCTGTCCCTGGGGGGGCGCGTTTTTTACCTGGCCAGCTGGGCGCTGATACTGATGATAAGTTATAGCCTGCTGAGCCTGCTGCTGGCCCGCCGCCTGCTGGAGATCCGCCAGCAGGCGGACGACCTGAAGGCCGAGCGGGGCGCCAGCTCCACCTTGCAGGTCAGCGTGCGGATGCGCAGCGTGCTGCCCATCGCCCCCCTGGAACTGCATATGGACCTGCCCGACGGCCGCACCACCCTGCTGCTGGACGCGGGGATGCTGCGCCAGCGCACGGCCAGCTTCCCCTTTTTTTTGCCGCATGTGGGTGTGGTGCCGGTGGGCGCGCGGGCGGTGTACCTGTCGGATATCTTCCGCCTGTTCCGCTGGCGCAAGCGGCAGGTGCAGCCGCCTGCCGAGATTGCCGTGCTGCCCCGGCCCTTTGACGTGGAAAAATTGCAGTTCCTCGACCGCGATGACGGCCGCGCCATCCCCAACCGCTCCACGGAGGACATCACCTCGCCCGATGATACGCGCAAGTACCGCGATGGCGACCCCATGAAGCGCATCCACTGGAAGCTGAGCAGCCGCAAGCGCGAGCTGGTGGTGCGCCGCTTTGAACTGCCCGCGCCGCCGGATACCCTGGTGCTGATGGACTGCGCCGACCCCGAGGGCTATGACAACGTGCCCGACGGCCTCAGCCGCCTGAAGGACACCTTGTGCGAGACGGCGCTGTCCGCCGCCAAGATGCAGATGGACGGCAGCCAGCCGGTGCGCGTGCCGCTGTACGGCGCGCGGGCGGGCGAGTTCAAGGCCGACCGGGCGGGCTCGCTCTCCCTGTTGCAGGAGGAGCTGGCCTACCAGATATTCCGCGGCGGCGAGCCCTTCCCCAAGGTGCTCAATGTAGAGCTGCGCCGCATGCGCCGCACGGGGGCCACCATCGTGGTCACCACCCGGCTGGACCCGGACGTGGTGGAGGGGGTCAAGCACATCCGCCGCTCCGGCCCCAGCGTGCGCTTTTACCTGGTGACATTCCGCCCGGACGACCCGGCCTATGAGCCGTTGGTGGCGCAGCTGCAGCGCCACCTGGTGGAGGTGTGCTATGTTACGCCTGCCTGACCGGGTGCGCGCCGTGCTGGTGGAGGCCATGATGCTGGCGCTGACCGCCTGGGCCCTCACCCGCCCCATGCTGCAGGTGCTGCTGCTGGGGCAGGAGCGGGGCTATGCGCTGGGGCTGATCTGCCTGTACGCCCTGCTGCTGGCCGCGCTGCCCCTGCTGGGCAAGCGGCTGCGGGCACTGGCCTGGATGGCGCTGCTGGGCGGGTTTGGGCTGTGGGCGGTATCCGGCCCGCTGCCGGGCGCCCTGGCCGCGCTGCTGGACGGCGTGGTGCAGATGCGGGCGGTGCAGCAGGTGATTACCCTGTATGCGGACGCGCTGATGCCCCCGGCCCTGCTGCTGGTGGTGCTGTACGCCCGCCTGCTGATGCACGGCGAGCCCGGCTTTTCGGCGCCGCTGCTGCTGAGCAGCGTGCTGATGATCTGGTTTTCGGGCGCACGCCAGGGCGTGATGGACTTTGTGCCCGCCATGGTGGCCATGCCGCTGCTGTTTGTCTACGCCAACCACATGGACGAGCCCCTGCGCCCCCGGGAGGGCGCCAAGCGCGGCCGCGGCTTTTTGCAGGCGGTGCCCATCGCGCTGGTGATCGCGCTGCTGGCGTTGGCGCTCACCCCGCCCTACCGCACCACGCAGCCAGAGTTTGAAAAGCAGGCCGACCGCCTGCGGCAGTATATCAACGACTACTTCTTCTTCACCGATTCGCGGGAAAACTTCTCCCTGGCATCGGCAGGCTACCAGCCCATGGGCGAGCGTGGCCTGGGCGGCAAGCCCGAGATCTCAAACAGCCTGGTGATGGAGGTGCAAACGGACCGCAAGGTATACTTGCGCGGCAGCATCCTCAACCTGTACAACGGGCGCATGTGGTACGACACCGTATCCAACGAGCGCTATGGCTATGCCTCGCTGCGCTACGCCGCGCTGCGCGATACCCTGCTGGACGCTCGCCTGCCCGAGCCCGACCTGCGGGCGCAGGCGCAGCCGCTGGCGGTGCACATGCTTGGGCCCATGCCCTCCACGCTGTTTACGCCCCAGCGCGTACGCAGCCTGAGCCTGGGCGAGGGCATGGTGGCCTACCTCAACGCCTCCAGCGAGATGTTTATCACCCGCAACCTGGAGCAGGGCGACCGCTACGAACTGACCTACGAGCCCTACCTGGCCGCTACGCAGCACACGGACGACCTGGCCCAGCGCCTGCGCGGGCAGGCCGACCCGCGCACCGACACACTGGATACGGTGTACCGCCAGCTGCCCCAGCACCTGCAGCCCAACGGCCAGATTGCTGAGCTTGCCCGCCGTATCACCGGCAGCGAGACCGACCCCTACCGCAAGGCGCTGCTGATCCGCAGCTACCTCAAAACCAACTACACCTACACGCTGGACGTGCCGCCCGCGCCGGAGGACCTGGACTTCGCGGCCCACTTCCTGTTTGAAACCAAGAAGGGCTACTGCACCTACTTTGCCACCGCCATGACGGTGCTGGCCCGCTCTGCCGGGCTCAACAGCCGCTATGTGGAGGGCTTTGTGGCCCTGCCCACGGATGATGGCAGCCCGGCGGCGCTCACCGGCCAGCAGGCGCACGCCTGGACGGAGGTGTACATCCCGCAGTTGGGCTGGGTTACCTTTGACGCAACGGCCACCACCGGCGAGCTGCCCCCGCCCCCCGAGCAGGACCCGCCGCCCCCCGGCGGGCCGGAGCCCACCCAGACCCCGGAGCCCGACCAGCCGCCGCAGGATGAGCCAACGCCCTCCCCCTCCCCGGAGCCGCCGGAGGACCAGCCCCAAGAGCAGCCGCCCGAGCCCAGCCCCACCCCGCCCCCCGGCGAGGAGGACATGCCCGAGCCCGAACCGGACGCCGGACCCCGGCAGCCGCCCGCCCGCTGGTGGCTGTGGCTGCTGCTGATCGCGTTCATCGCGCTGATTGTCTGGCGCGTGCGCGCCACCGAGCCCAACCGCCACGCCGCGCGCCTGCCCGAAAACAAAGACCGCGTGCTCGTCTACTGGCGCGCACTGGTGCAGGCCATGGCTGCCGCCGGCCACCCCATGCTGCCCAGCGAAACGCTGCGGGGCTTTGCCCGCCGCGCCGCGCCGCAGGACAAGGGCCTGCTGTCTTTGGCCAGCACGGTATCGGCCATCATCTACGGCCGCCACGGCGCGGATGAGGCCCAGGTGACCGCGGCCCGGCTGCACTACCAGAGCGCTTACAGCGCCCTCAACCCCTGGCAGCGGGCCATCACCGTGGCGCGCCGGGTGACGGTGGATACCAGGGGCCATATCGGCCGCTTGGCCGCCCTGCTGCGCGGGTCCATCCGCGGCCTGCTGCCCGGCGGCAGGTAAGCTGCCCGCGCCCATCCCGCCCGCACGTTTATCTTTGTACAAGACAGCGAGAGTATGTTACAATGCTGCCATCAAAATCATCACACGCGGAGGGGCAGCATGGGAGTAATACATGTAGAGGTCTGCGCCGGCACCCATTGCACCATGATGGGGGCCATGAACATCATGGACGCCATCCACTCGCTGGAGGAACTGCAGCAGGAGATGGACAACCCCTGCGACATCGAGGTCAAGGCCGTGCCCTGCATGAACCTGTGCCGTGATGAGGTACACGGGCCCTTTGTGCGGGTGGAAGGGCAGCTGATCACCCACGCCGAAAGCGAGTCCGTGATGGCTGCCATCATGGACCGCTGCAAATAAGGCAGCGGATTATACAAAGGCAGGTACGCTGATAAATGAGAGGCCTGTTTACCCCCATCACCAAGATTCGCCGCCAGGTATTTACCGAAGTGGCCAAATACGCGTTTGAGCGCGACCTGGAGCAGAGCGACTTCAACTATTTCTACGAAAGCTCCTACCGCATCATCCCAGGCGAGGTGGCCACCTACCGCGACAGCGTGTTCAAGGAGCGCGCCATCATCCGCGAGCGCATCCGCCTGGCGCTGGGCCTGCCTATCCGCCCGTCCATCACCCACCAGCCCTTTACCCAGGGTATGGCCGAGTGCGCCACCACCGAAAAAAAGCTGGACATGCCGCTGGTCAACGTCATTCCCTTCGCGTGCGAGGCCTGCCCCACCGATCGGGTGCAGGTGAGCGACAACTGCCGCAAGTGCCTGGCCCACCCCTGCACCACCGTGTGCCCGGTGAACGCCGTATCCATCGGCAAGCATGCCGCCATCATTGACCAGGACAAGTGCATCAAGTGCGGGCGCTGCATCGAGGCGTGCCCCTATCAGGCCATCCTGCGCTTTGGCCGCCCCTGTGCTCAGGCCTGCGGCGCCAAGGCCATCGAATCCGACGACCTGGGCCGCGCCAAGATCAACCAGGACAAGTGCGTCTCCTGCGGGCTGTGCATCGTGGCCTGCCCCTTTGCCGCCATCGCCGATAAATCCGAAATATTCCAGCTGATCACCGCCATCCGCTCGGGGGAGACGGTGTTTGCCGCCGTGGCCCCCTCCTTTGTGGGGCAGTTTGGCCCGCTGGCCACGCCGGGCAAGATTGTTTCCGGCATCAAGGCGCTGGGCATCACCCGGGTGATCGAGGTGGGCTGGGGCGCCGATGTGGGCAGCCTGCACGAGGCCGAGGAATTTTTGCGCGATGTGCCCGAGCACAAGCCCTTCCTGGGCACCAGCTGCTGCACCTCCTGGGCGCTGTTTGCCCGAAAGACGCAGCCGACTTTGGCCCACTGCATCGCCCAGACGCACACGCCCATGGTGGCCTCCGCCCAGAAGATCAAGGCCGAGCACCCGGGGGCCAAGGTGGTCTTCATCGGCCCCTGCGTGGCCAAGAAGTTAGAGGCGCTGGACGACGAGGTGCGCCCGTATGTGGACTATGTCATCACGTTTGAGGAGTTGATGGGCCTGTTCAGCGCCAAGCAGATTGAGCTGAGCGACCTGCCCGAGACCGACCTCGCCACCCAGGCCTCCCGCGACGGGCGCAACTACGCGGTGGCCGGCGGCGTGGCCCAGGCGGTGGTCAATGTCATCAAGGCAAGCGGCCATGAGCAGGATGTGCCCGTGACCCGGGCGGATACCCTGTTTGAGTGCCGCAAGATGCTGGCCCTGGCCAAGGCGGGCAAGCTGAACGGCCACCTGCTGGAGGGCATGGCCTGCCCGGGCGGCTGTGTGGGCGGGCCGGGCACGCTGTCGCAGATTCCCCGCGCGGCCACCGCCGTCAAGGCCTTTGCCCAGGATTCGCCCTATCAGACGGCGGGCGACAACACGCTGGAGGCGCTGGCGCCATAATCGGCATATGGCGCGATCCGGTTGACACCCGGCCTGAAAACACATATACTTTGCTTGGATAACAACCTGCAGCGAATATGGAAAGGATGGGATACACATGAAGAAATTATTGGCATTGGTGCTGGCGCTGGCCCTGGGCATGACCGGGCTGTTTGCCGCCGTGGCGGAGAACGCCAACCTGGATGAGCTGGTCAAGGCCGCGCAGGCCGAGGGCGAGTTAGTGGTCTACGGCTCCAGCGAGGAGGCCCACATCGCCGGCGTGGTCAAGCGCTTTGAGGAGAAGTACGGCATCAAGACCTACTACACCCGACTGTCCACGGGCGAGGTGCAGTCCAAGATCACCGAGGAAAAGGGCAACCCCTCGGCCGATGTGTGGTTTGGCGGCACCAACGATCCCTACTCCGAGCTGGCCACCACCGGCCTGCTGATGGCCTATGACGCCCAGAACAAGGGCAACCTGGTTGACGACACCTTCCGCGATCCGGAGGGCTACTGGTACGGCATCTACAAGGGCATCCTGGGCTTCATGGTCAACACCGAGGAGCTGGAGCGCCTGAAATTAGAAGCCCCCAAGGGCTGGGATGACCTGCTCAAGCCCGAATACAAGGGCCTGATCTGGCTGTCCAACCCCAACACCGCGGGCACCGCCAAGCTGGTGATTAACACCATGGTGCAGATGAAGGGCCATGATGAGGCCATGAAGTACTTTGTGGAGCTGGACAAGAACATCGCCCAGTACACCAAGTCGGGTTCCGGCCCCTCCAAGAAGGTGGGCATCGGCGAGTGCGTGATCGCCATCGGCTTCCTGCATGACGGCATCAAGCAGATTCTGGACGGGTACGACAACATCGCGCTGGTCATCCCCGAGGAAGGCACCAGCTACGAGGTGGGCGCAACGGCCATTTTCACCGGTGCCAAGCATCCCAACGCAGCCAAGCTGTGGGTGGAATACTGCCTGACCACCGAGGCCGTCAACCGCTTCAAGGATGACGACTCCTTCCAGTTCCTGGTGCTCAAGGGTGCCGAGCAGCCCGAGCAGGCGCTGCAATTCGGCCTGGACCCGGACAATGTAATCAAGTACGACTTTGCCGACGCCAAGCTCAACACCTCCAACTATGTTAAGGACTACTTTGAGGCCTTGGGCGCGGCGGCCGACGACCGCTTCCAGACCGAATAACAAACCCGCTTAACGGGGTACGGGCTACAATCCCGTACCCCGTTGTCATACCCGGTTATCACCCCATCCTGAACGGAAGAGAAAACGCACAGATGAGAGGCGAATTTTTCGTTTCGTGATTGCCCTATCATCAGCGCGTTCAGGATCATACTGAACGAATGACTGAGCGCAATGATAGACGATGGATTTTTTCGCTCCCGCTAAGTCGAAGGAAGGAAACGTAGCGGCGCTACGCTGACTGAGATAGACGACGCGGAAGCGGAAAAAGACAAGTCTATCGCAGCGCGAAGGATTGAGTTCAGTATAAGCAAAGGAGGCTGCCATGACGGCCCACCAAAGCGCGCGGTTAGAGCGCAAAAAGCTGTTGGCCGACCCGGTGCTCATCATCACCATCGTGCTGCTGACGCTGTTTTTGCTGCTGTTCATTCTGTATCCGCTGGGCATGCTGTTGGCGGACAGCGTGTTCTCCACCGAATCCTTTGTGGCCTACACGGTGGCCGAGCGGCCGGAGGACATGACGGTGACCGATGCCCAGGGGCAGGCCACCGACCGCTTTATCCGCCAGGGGCAGGCCCGCAAAACGCCCTATTATGTGGTGGAGAGCACCGAAGGCTTCCAGGTGAAGGAGGAGCTGGGCCGCTCGACCAGCCTGTTGTACCTGGACAGCGTGCTGCCCGAGGGCGGACAGGATACCGTGGTGGTGGTGCAGACGCGCCAGCCGCTGTTTACCTTTCAGGCGTTCCCACACATCTTTGGCGACTATACCTTTATCCGCGCGCTGACCAACACATTGCAGTTAGGCGTCATCACGGCGCTGGGCGGCACGCTGATCGGCCTGCTGTTCGCGTATGTGGATACCTATGTCAGGGTGCGCACGCGCCTCCTCAAAAAGCTGTTTGATATCGTCAGCCTGCTGCCGGTGGTGTCGCCGCCCTTTGTGCTGAGTCTGTCGATGATCCTGCTGTTTGGCAAGTCCGGCCTCATCACCCGCAAGGTGCTGGGCATCTACGATTCGGACGTGTACGGCATGTGGGGCATCGCCATCGTGCAGATCCTCACCTTCTTCCCGGTGTGCTACATGATGCTCAAGGGGTTGCTGAAAAACATCGACCCCAGCATGGAGGAAGCCGCCCGCGACATGGGGGCCAGCCGGTGGAAGGTATTTACCACGGTCACCTTTCCCCTGATGCTGCCCGGCCTGGGCAACGCCTTTCTGGTCACCTTCATCGAGTCGGTGGCCGACTTTGCCAACCCCATGATCATCGGCGGCAGCTTTGACACGCTGGCCACCACCATCTACCTGCGCATCACGGGCGGCAGCTACGACACCCAGGGCGCCGCCGCCATGGCGGTGGTGCTGCTGAGCCTGACCATCATGATGTTCCTGATTCAAAAATATTATCTGGAGGCCAAGACCGCCGCCACGCTGACGGGCAAGGCCTCGCGCGAGCGCATGCTGATCACCGATCGGTCGGTCACTCGGCCGCTGACGGTGCTGTGTTCGCTGCTGTCCGTCTTTGTGATCATGATGTATGTGGCCATCCCCTTCGGCTCGCTGTTCAAGTTGTGGGGGCGCGATTATTCGCTCAGCTTCCGCTGGTATGAGCAGCTCTTTAAGCAGGACGGCCTGAAGGCCTTCCGAGACAGCTTTGTGCTGTCGCTGATTGCCTCCCCCATCACGGCGCTGCTCAGCATGATCATCTCCTACCTGGTGGTCAAGCGGCGCTTCCGCGGGCGCGGGTTCATCGAGTTTGTATCCATTTTGGCCATGGCGGTGCCGGGCACGGTGCTGGGCGTGGGCTTTATCCGCGGCTTTGCCGGCGGCGTGCTGCGCACCGGCTTTTTGCAGGGCATCTACGGCACGGCGGCCATCTTGGTGATTGTGTTTGTGGTGCGCTCGCTGCCGGTGGGCACGCGCAGCGGCATCTCGGCCCTGCGGCAGATACACCCCTCCATCGAGGAATCGGCCTACGACCTGGGCGCGGGCTCGGGCAAGGTGTTCACCTCCATTACGCTGCCGCTGATCAAGGACAGCTTCCTCAGCGGGCTGGTCACCACCTTCGTGCGCTCCATCACGGCCATCAGCGCCATCATTTTGCTGGTGACGCCGCGCTACCTGCTTATCACCACCCGCATCAACGAATTTGCCGAGAAGGGCAGCTACGGCGTGGCCTGCGCCTATGCCACCATATTGATCGCCATCGTGTACGCGGCAATATTGTTGATGAACCTGGTTATCAAATACTTCGGCACCAGCAAAGCCGTGAGGGAGGCCAAGTAACATGGCAGACAAACAGGGCGTGCGCATTGACGCCATCTCCAAGATCTACACCGACCCCAAGACCCGCAAGCCCTTTTACGCGGTGGACAAGATCAGCCTGGACATTTTGCCGGGCGAGTTTGTCACGCTGCTGGGCCCCTCGGGCTGCGGCAAGACCACCACGCTGCGCATGATTGCCGGCTTTGAAAGCCCCGACGAGGGCGAAATCTACATCGGCAACCAGCCCATCAACCACCTCACGCCCAACAAGCGGGATACGGCCATGGTGTTTCAAAGCTATGCGCTGTTTCCCCACTACAATGTGTTTGACAACGTGGCCTACGGCCTCAAGCTGCGCGGCCTGAGCAAGGAGGAGATTCACGACAAGGTGACCCGCATCCTGAATCTTGTGGAACTGCCCGGCATGGAGGCCCGCATGACCAACCAGCTGTCCGGCGGCCAGCAGCAGCGCGTGGCCCTGGCCCGCGCTCTGGTGGTGGAGCCGGCGGTGCTGCTGTTTGACGAGCCGCTGTCCAACCTGGACGCCAAGCTGCGCATCACCATGCGCACCGAGATCCGCCGCATCCAGCAGCAGCTGGGCATCACGGCGGTGTATGTCACCCACGATCAGGCCGAGGCCATGAGCATCTCCGACCGCATCGTCATCATGGACAAGGGCGTCATCGCCCAGGCGGGCACCCCGCACGAGATCTACTACCACCCCAACAGCGCCTTCGTGGCCGACTTCATCGGCGAGGCCAACTTCCTGCCCGCCAAGGCGTTGGCCGCCGAGGGCGGCCAGATCCGCCTGTCCATCCACGGGCACGAGGTCACGCTGCCCAACCCCTCGGGCTTTGCCGCCGGGCGCGACTGCCAGCTGATGCTGCGGCCGGAGGCCGCCCAGATCGGCCACACCGGCCTGCTGCCCTGCGAGGTAACCCTCAGCACCTTTATGGGCGCGTATCAAAGCTACCATGTGATGGTGGGCGACAGCCTGGTCAAAATCTCCGACCCCTGCCCCATCAACAAGCACATCTTCCAGGTGGGCGATCAGGCCTGGCTGGGCTTTGAGCCGAACTGCGTGCACCTGCTGTAAACCTCTGCTGATATGAAAGGCCCCGCAACTGCCTGCGGGGCCTTTGTGTACGCTTTTATCTTTGCTCTTCTACTCCGCCGGCACAAAGGCCTGCACCGCCCCCTGCCCCGCCACATAGGGCATCAATTCAAAGTCACTATCCGCTTGGATAATGCCCATCACCTCGGCCGCCTGCTCGGGCGTGGCGGGCAGCGGCTGGTAATTGTTGCGCGGCGCGGTGCCCGAGATGCGCCAGGGGTGGATGGTCAGCTGCTGGCCCAGGTACTGTGTGCCGTCAAAGCGCAGCTCCACGCCCAATATCATGCTGGGGTACTCCACCGCCCGGGGCTTGCGGTTGCCGCCGTAGCAGAAGTTGCCCAGGCTGTAGACGATGCTGCGGCCCTTATACACCTCGATGCCCTGCAGGGCGTGGGGGTGGTGGCCGATCACCAGGTCGGCCCCGCTGTCGATGGCAAAGCGCAGGTCATCCTCCTGCTGGCGGTTGTGCCTTTGCCGGTACTGCTGGCCGCCGTGGTAGTTGATGATGACGGCGGCGCAGCCCTCCTCCTGCTTCAGCTGGCGGATGCGCTCGGGCAGCCACTTGCGCGCCCGGGTAAAGCCCGTCTGCCAGAAGCCCAGGAAGGCCAGCCTGACGCCGTCCTTTTCATAGATATAGACATCCTCATCCTTGCACCAGCCGATGCCGGCCGCGTCCAGCGTGTCCGTGGTGGATTGCAGGCCCGTGCGGCCAAAGTCCTCGCTGTGGTTGTTGCCCAGGGTCACCGCCTCCACGCTGCCCAGCGTGAGGATGTTGACATAGTCCGTCGCGCCGCGGAACTGCCACTTTTTGTCCAGGTTGCGGCCCTTGGCGCTGTCGGCCAGCACGCCCTCCAGGTTGACCATCGTCAGGTCATCCTGCGCAAAGATCTCCCGGGCATGCTTCAAAAAGTAGCCGTAGTCGCCCTGCTCCTCGGCCATCACCTTGAAGGTACCGATGGAGTAGCTCATCCAATCCTCATGGCCGCCCAGCGTGCAATCCCCGGCGAAACTCAGGCGGATCACGCGCTGCTCCGCCCGGGCGGCGGGCAGCCCGGCCATCAGCAGGCAGGCAGCCAGCAGCGCCGCCAGCAGCCGCCTCATGGCGCGCCCTCCCCGTCAAAGGCAGCGGTGGTGCCGATGCCCATGATCTCGTTCTGATCGCGGGCGTTGTTCTTCACGCCGTTGTTGTCCAGCTGGTTGAGCTGCTTGCCCATGAAGATCATGGCCGAGGTCCACCCGCCATCCAGGTTGAAGGCAGTGGTGCAGCCGTAGGCCTTGAACAGGTCGCCGATCTCGCGGGTGGTCATACCGCGGCTTTGCTTGATGCGCCCCTCCACAATGATGGCCAGGTAGTGCCCGCGGGCAAACATGCCCACGCCCGCCCGCGGCTGCAGGCTGGTGCCGTAGCCAGAATAGGTGTCGTTGATCTGCCCGTCGCGCACCAGCCACGGCCCGAAGGACAGCACATCCCGCGCGCCCATCGCCAGCAGCTCCTCAGCGGTGTATTCGTTGACCTTGTATACCTGCATGTCGCCATCAGGGTACAGGGCCATCAGGTCCAGCGGCGGGTAACTGGTGCGCTTGTCGGAGGGCGGCACGTTGAAGAGAATCTCCCCGTCGCGGATGACCACCCCGATGGCGTAGTTGCCCTGGGTGTTCACATGGCGGCGCGCCCGGTAGAGGTAGTAGTCCCCATCCATGCTGAACACCACCCGCTTTTGCCTGGCCATCTTATACGGGGCATCCAGGTCCCGCTTGCGGTCCACGGTGGTAAAGGCCTCGCCAAAGGGGTACATGCGCAGCCCTTCGGCCCCCTCCCGCAGGAAGATTTCGGCCGCCAGGTGGCGCACCTTGTTCTCCTCCACGCGGCGGATGACGATGCGCAGGTCCTGGGAGGCATAGCGCCACAGGCCGTTTTCGGCATCTTCAAACACATACTCGGGCTGCCCCTCGGGCAAAAAGCCCTGGGCAGTCAGCTCCGGGAAGCCCTCGGTGGCCACATCCCCCGTCTGCGCCCAGGGGCCGGGCGGGGTGCGGGTGGGAGCCTGGCTTTCGGCCCACGCGGGCAGGCACAGCGCCAGGCAGCACAGCAAGATCATCACGCGCTTTGTCATGGCGTCTGCTCCCCCGCGGTCAGCCGGTACGGGTCCTTCTGCGTTCCGCTGCCGCCAGCTATGTCGATACCCGCCGTGTTCAGCCAGATGACGGGCGCAACGCCCAGGTCGTCTGACTCCACGCCGATGAAGCCGATGGCCCCGCCGGACTTGGTGCTGCGGTGGGCGTGGGTGCGCTGGGAGGGGGTGCGCGTCCAGATGGGGCTGTAGCTGCGGCCGGAGTACACATACAGCCCCTGGGACCGCGCGTAGGCGGTGCCCTCCAGCCGGCGGCTGCCGTCATCCGCAAAGCCGTAGGCTGCGTTCTTAATGTCGTCAGACGAGGGCAGGGACACGCGCCCCAGCTCCTCCTGCTGTACCAGGGCGGCCTGCTCCTCTTGGCTGAAGGCATCCGCGGCGAAGGCGTCATTCAGCCAGGCATGCAGCTCGCTGTGTGCCCAACCCTTGTAGTTCCACTGGTCGCCGTCGATGCGCCGCACCAGCAAAATGCGGTCGCTCATCAGGTAGGCGGTGCTCGCGTCCGCCGCCAACACCCGCCACAGGATGGGCATCCGCTCCCCCGTCTCGCCCTGGGGATACTGCCCAAACGCCACATATTGATAGCCCGCCGCACGGTCATACCCGCGCAGCGGCCCCTGCGCCTGTGCAGACACCCCCAGCATCACCATGATTGCCGCCAGCCAGGCCAGTACGGCCCGGCGCCCGTATGTGAACACTTTCACCGCCCCCTTTGGCGTTGATTATAGCAAAGGAATGCTGCGGGAACAAGGAAACAGGCGCAAACAACGGACAGGATTTACAAAGGAGCATATTTGATCATCATATCCTTGCATTCGCTTCCTCTTATCGCGTTTTTTGACAAATAGTTTGCCCTGTGCTATTCTATGCGCGATTATCGGGGAAGGAGGACTTTGGAAAAGCATGTCCAGCAGAACCCAGAAAAGGAGCTCCGCCAACCGCAGCGTGCTGGTTCGCGCACTCAGCATTTTTTTGGCCGTTTTGATCGTTGGCGGCACCTTCGCGTCGCTGTTGCAGCTGTTCTAATCTGCCACCCGGTAGATTTTTATTGTTATTAAACAGGAGGAAAGCACATGGAACTCAAGGGATCAAGAACCGAACAGAATCTGCACACCGCGTTTGCCGGCGAGAGCATGGCGCGCAACAAGTACGACTATTTTGCCAGCGCCGCCAAGAAGGAAGGCTATGAGCAGATCGCCAAGATCTTCGCCGAGACCGCCCTCAACGAGAAGGAGCACGCCAAGCTATGGTTCAAGGCGCTGGGCGAGCTGAACAACGGCGAGACCGCGGGCGACACCCTCAAGAACCTCAAGGCTGCCGCTGCCGGCGAGCACTACGAGTGGACCGACATGTACAAGGGCTTTGCCGAAGTCGCCCGCGAGGAAGGCTTCAAGGATCTGGCCCTGCGCTTTGAAAATGTCGCCAAGGTCGAGTTCCAGCACGAAGCCCGCTACAACAAGCTGGCTCAGCACATCGAAAACGACGACGTGTGGGTAGAGGCTGCCCCCGCCAAGTGGCACTGCATCAACTGCGGCTTCATTTTCGAGGGCAAGACCCCCCCGATGAAGTGCCCCGCCTGCGACCATCCCCGCGCTTTCTTTGAGCGGATGGCCGAGAACTACTGATTTACCCCTGCAAGGCAGGTGTGCGCCGGGCGGTTTCGCCCGGCGTTTTTAAATGCTATAATGGCTCATTCAAAATAAGAGGGGGTTTCCCATGCGTACAAACGGCGACCGGCGCGCGCTGTCCATCAGCGTCAAGGTATTGCTGCTGGCCACGGGGTTGATGGGCCAGTGGGGTACGTTGGTCACGCCGGGCATGATGCACGGACGGGCACTGATGTACTTCACCACGCAGAGCAACCTGCTGATGATGGCGCTGGCGGTGATTTTTTTGCTGGCAGAGGCGCGCGGCGCGGGGCAACGCCTGCCCGGCTGGCTGTGGCGACTGAAGTACATGGCCACGGTGGCCATCACGCTGACCTACCTGGCCTTTCACCTGCTGCTGATGCCCTGGATGAGCAGCATCGGCCAGGGCGACTACTATTGGAGCGCCGGCAACCTGGGCGCGCATGTGCTCACCCCGCTGCTGTCTATCCTGGACTGGGCACTGTTCACCCCCGGGCCGCAGGCCGGCCGTATGCGCCCGGCCCATGGCCTGGTGCTGCCGCTATGCTACGCCGGCTTTGTGCTGGTGACAAACGCCGCCGGACTGACCTATGCAGGCGGCGCGCAGACCCCGTATTTCTTTTTGGATTACCGCGCCAACGGCTGGCTCGCGCTGGGCGATGGGCGGATGGGTGTTATCTGGTGGGTGGCGCTGATTGCGGGACTGATTCTGCTGATCGGTCAGATGCTCTGGCACCTGCCCCGGCAGGACCAGCGGCCTGCAGGCTGACCTCCCCGGCCAGCAAA
>JAAZBU010000048.1 GCA_012513645.1 Clostridiales bacterium
ACCACCACATGATCGGCGTAGCGGGCATCCACCTCGGAGTAGCCCAGCACGCCGCAGTCGGACTTGCCGCCCTTGCCGCGGGCATTGCCCATCACATCGCTGGTGGGCGCGCCGATAAAGGCCACGTCGATGTGCACCTCGCCCTGCTCGATGGCGCGCACGCGGCCACCGTGACTGCGCAGGATGGCCGGGGTCTTCAGCCGGCCGCGGCTCACCACCTCGCCCATTTTGCCGCGGATGCCGCTGGTCTGTATGCCGGTCACGATGCCCTGCTCGATGTACTCGGCCACCGGGTCGTGGGCCTGGCCCAGCGAGGAAGCGGCGATGGTGATGTCCTTAAAGCCCATCGCCACGATCTCCTTCATCACCATGTTGACCACGAAATCGCCCTCGCGGAAGTGGTGGTGGAAGGACACCGTCATGCCGTCCCGAAAGCCCACGGCCTGAATGGCGGCACGGATGTCGGGCAGCACTTTGCTGTCTTGCCGGTCGGTGCGCAGGCGCGACATGGGCGCGGCCTTGCGGTAGCTGTCGCCGTCACGGTAGCTGCTGCCCTGAAACACCTCATACCCATCGCGCAGCAGCTCGTCCGGGATGTTGCGGTTGACTGCGTTTTTCATCTTACAGCTCCCCCTCGTACAGCCCGGAGGCGCGGGCCAGCTCAATCACGCGCTCGGCCCCCGGGATGAACGCGATGTCGATCATCTTGCCGTCCACCTGGAACACGCCGATGCCCTTGGCCTCATTCTCCCGCCAGGCGCGGACAATCTTCTCCGCGTCGCGGATCTCCTTGGCGGTGGGCGAAAAGATCTCGTGCACGATGGCGATCTGCTTGGGGCTGATCAGGGACTTGCCGTCAAAGCCCATCTGCTTGATCATCTGCGTCTCCTGGCGGAAGCCCTCGATGTCGTCCAGGTCGGTAAACACCGTGTCAAAGCACTGCACGCCGGCCGCGCGGGCGGCAATCAGCATGTTGGACCGGCCGCCCAGCATCTCCAGCCCGCCGGGGTAGTAGCGCGTCTGCATGGCCTTGCGGTAATCCCCGCCCGAGATGGCCACGCCGATCATCCGCTCGGGGCTGGCCAGGCATATCTCATACGCGTTGAGGATGCCCAGCGGCGACTCCAGCGCCCCCATCACCAGCGTGCTGCCGATAGGGCGGCCAAACTCGGCCTCGGCACGCTCGATGTGCTCAACCACCGTATGGACATCGTGCGCGGTCTCGCACTTGGCGATGCGGATGCCGTCCGCCCCCGCCGCCACGGCAACACGGATATCCTCCTGCCAGTGGGGGGTGTCCAGCCCATTGATGCGCACCAGGCGCTCCACCCCGCGGTAGTCCACCGTGGTCAGCGCATGGTACAGGGAGAAGCGCGCCGCGTCCTTCTGGTTTTCGGCCACGGCATCCTCCAGGTCGAAGATCAGGCTGTCCGGGCGGTAGATGTAGGCATCCTTGATCAGCCCCGGGCGCTGGGCGCTGAGGAACATCATGGAGCGGCGCAGCCGCTTGAGCCGGGTCTGATTGCTCATCGGATGGCACCTCCCCAGGGGTAGCCGCTGTCAATGCCTGCGGCGCGGTAGGCGGCGCAGTTTAAGCGCGCCTTCAGGGTGCACGCCAGCGCGCCCTTGTCCACCACCGTCACGCGGGCATTGTCAATGCCCAGGCGCTCCATGGCCTCCGTGACGGTCGCCCTGATCTGGCGGCCGTACTGGGCCATGACGGTGGAGTGTATCTCTATCTCCAGGCCGGCCTCAAGGGGCTCCAGCTTTACCTGGGCGTCGCTGGATTCCAGGGTGCCGGCGATGGCGGCTTGTTTGAGTTGCATAGGGTCCTCCTTTGCTTGTACAGGAGTGAAGCAGGGATGTTGTGAGCGCCGTATCAGGGCGCAAGCCACAGCGATATCGCGCGCAGAACGGTGGGAAACAGGGTGATCACCAGCACCAGCCGCATCACCTGCAGCAGAATCAGCTTGACATTGTATACGCCCAGGTCGGCGGAGATCAGCGCCATATCGCTGGCGCCGGCCGGGGTGGCAGCCAGGTAACTCTCCCGGCGGGAAAATACATGCTGCCGCTGCAAGAGCCCGCCGATGAGCAACGCGCCCAGGGTATAGCAGGCCAGCAGCACCACCGCCGGCCACAGCAGGTACTTGAGGTCAATCAGCTGGCTCATGCCGATGCCCGCACCCACATACGCGCCGGACAGGCACTGGGCCGCCTTGCGCACCGGCTTTTTGAGGCAGGCCTTGGGGTACAGCAGCTTGAAGGCGATGGAGCCCAGTGTGGCAAAGGCCATCGTGCCGCCGGGCACCGGCGACATCCGCCCCAGCAGGCCGAAGGCGGCGGCCACCGCCAGCGTAAGCAGCGTATTGGGCCAATCGCCGGCATGGCGCGCATAGGTGCCGGATTCCGGCTGGTGATGCTCGTCCTCGGGCAGCAGCGCAATCAGGGAGGGGAAGATGGCAATGCCCATCACAAACCGCACCAGCTGCAGCACCAGCACCTTGCTGGCATCCGCGCCCATGTCCGCGGCGATGATCGGGATATCGCTCAGGCCGCCGGGGGCGCAGGCCATGAAGGCCGTCAGCGGGTCCAGGGGGCTGATGCGCCAGATCAGCAGGCCGCTGATCAGGTTGACCACAAACAGGCAGGCGATGACGATGGCAGCCGTCTTCACAATGGCGCGCATGTGCTTGAGGTCTTCACGCCGCACGCCCACGCCGATGAAGGCGCCGGCGGCGATCTGTGCCGCGGCCTTTGCTGCCGGTGGCATCTCGGCCAGGCCGGTCAGCAGGTTGAGGGCACAGGCCCCCACCACCGACCCCACCATCATGCCGCCGGGCACGTGCAGGCGGTCAAACAGCCAGCCGACGGCAAC
>JAAZBU010000049.1 GCA_012513645.1 Clostridiales bacterium
GAGCACGGCGTCAGCCCGGTGCAGCAGGCGCAGATGCAGCGCATGCCCGGCCGCAACCTGCGGGCCGTGGCCATCCGGGGCGATTTTGACCAGGCGCAGCAGGGCGTCAAGCAGATCTTTGCCCGGGCACGGGAGCTCGCCCCCCAGTGCCTGCTCAGCAGCGCCAACTCCATCAACATCGGCCGCCTGATCCCCCAGATGGCGTATTACCTGCATGCCGCCCACCAGATAGGGGGCGGCAAGGCCCCGCTGTTTTCGGTGCCGACGGGCAACTTTGGCGACATATTCGCCGGCGCGCTGGCCGGGCAATCCGGCCTGCCGCTCAGCGGCCTGATCTGTGCCACCAACGACAACCAGGTGCTCAAGGACGCGCTGGATACCGGCGTGTACGACCGCCGCCGGCCGCTGCACAAGACGCTGTCGCCGTCGATGGACATCTTAGTGTCCTCCAACTTTGAGCGCGCGCTGTATACAGCCGCCCAGGGGGATGCGGCGCAGGTGCAGCAGCTGATGGCCCAGCTGGAGCAGCAGGGGCACATGGCCCTGCCCGCCGGGCTGCATGGCAGGCTGCGGGCGCAGTATCGCGCCGCCGCCTGCACGGACCAGCAGGCCCAGCATACCATGCGCCATGTATATGAGCGCCACGGCTACCTGCTGGACCCGCACACCGCCTGCGCCTGGCTGGCTGCGGATGAGCTGGCCGGGGCATACCCGGCCGCGGCGCCCCAGGTGGTGCTGTCCACGGCGTCGCCGTACAAGTTCCCCCAGGCCGCGCTGGAAGCATTGGGCATTCCAGCGGCCAAGGATGTGCAGGATCAGCTGGCCCTGCTGGAAAAACACACCGGTGTGCCGCTTCCCCGGGCACTGGATGGGCTGTTTGACCGGCCCGTGCTGCATGATGAAGTCATCGATCCGGGCGACATGGCCGCCTATGTGCAGCGGAGGGCCCACACATGGTAAGCCTGCGGGTACCCGCCTCCACCGCCAACCTGGGCCCCGGCTTTGACTGCCTGGGCTGCGCGATGGCCCTGTATCTGCGCTGCCGCTTTGAGGCCCGCCCTGCCGGGGTGGTAGAGATCAGCGGCTGCCCGCCTGCATACCGCAACGAGGACAACCTGATCTACCGCGCCTACCTTCAAGGGCTGGCGCACTTGGGCTTGCCGCCCGCCGGCGCGGCCATTGAGATTGCCTCCGACATCCCCTTCTCCAGCGGGCTGGGCAGCAGCGCCGCCGCTGCCGCCGCCGGCCTGGGCGCCGCTTTTTTGCTGAACGGGCATGAACTGGACAGGCAGGCCATCTTCCGCCTGACCACCCGCATGGAAGGGCACCCGGATAACGCTGCGGCTGCCGTGCTGGGCGGCCTGCGCGCCGCCATGCAGGAGGGAGACAGCCTGTACGAAGCGCCCTTCCCACTGTCGGACAGCCTGCGGTGGACGGCCCTCATCCCCGGCTTTGAGCTGCCCACCAACAAGGCGCGGGCAGCGCTGCCCTCAACCCTTGCCCGGCAGGACGCGGTGTACAACCTGTCCCACGCCCTGCTGCTGCTCAAGGCGCTGGAAGCGGGCGACCTGCAGCTTTTGCGCGCCGCCCTCAAGGACCGCCTGCACCAGCGCTACCGCCTGCCGCTGATCCCGGATGGCGAGGCCATCTGGCAGGCGGCGGAGGCCTCGGGCGCGGCCGTGTTCCTCAGCGGGGCCGGCCCCACCCTGATGTGCATCCACCAGGACGAACACTTTGCCCTGGCTATCGCGCAGCACCTGCCCGCAGGCTGGCAGGCGCTGCCCCTGCAGCCCGACAGGACAGGGATGACGCAGGAATAAAAGGCGCACAAATCAAACACAGGGCGGATGCTGTAAACGCATCCGCCCTGTGTTGTTGTGATGTAGCAGTTACACTCCCAGGCTCCTCCGGCTGACGAAGCCGCGGGCGGGCTGCCCAGTTCCTTCAAAGTTTTCAATTTCAACATAGGCCCAGAAGTCATTGAGATAAGCGAGGAAGATGAAGGGGCTTCCTCCTTCATAGCGCTTCAACAGTTCTCTGTTCGTGCTGACGATTGGATCGTCAACAAACAGAGAAGCCGATACATTGTTTTGGGGAATATGCGTTAGTTGCAGGTATGGGGGAGTAATATCTGCCGGGATAGCGCTCATGCTGACAAAGCCAATGCGATAGCCGCCGTTTGACAAACCATATCCAATCAACGCCCAGCCGTTCTCCTGCCCATAGACCCGGATGGTGCCACCCCCAAGCGTGGCGTTGCCCACACGATAATATCCTTCACTCGGCCCGGTGTACACCGGGTAGCTGCCGGGGTTAGGCCTGGTCTTGACAAAATCCGGAAGGTATTGCGGATTGGTTGCTCCCCCGCCTGAAGGCGGCTGAGAGGCTGATCTGTACACAAAGGTAACAGACGCAGGCGTGGCTGTGCCATATGCATCGACAGCAACTTGAACAGTATCTGCACTGTTTATGACGAACCCTGATGGCACCTTGCTATGATTGGCACGAACACTATTTGCACCTTGATATACTGTAACCGTATCCTGGCCAAGGGGATCGCCACTTACACCAATATAGTATACCGGAATGCTAACCGATACTCCGGGCCGAGGTGTTTGTGGCGGAGGCGCTGAGGATGGTCTGTAGACAAATACAACTTCCTTTGGGTTTGCCACACCATTCGAATCGACCAATACCTGCACAGTTGCGGAACTATTGAGCACAAAACCGGAAGGAACCTTGCTGTTGTCTGCTTGAATCGTGTTGTACCCTTGATAGACGGTAACCTTCCCCGTATAAAGCGGATCACCACTAATGCCAATGTAACGCAGCGGGATGTCGAACGAAGAGGCTGGCGGCGCAGGCTGCACCGACGCGTACACAAACGACACCGAATTGGGCGAGGCAACGCCATAGGCGCTGACGTTGACCACCGCGGGGCTTGGGCTTTGCAGCACATACCCGGCCCCGGCCAAGGCGTTGTCCGGGTTGATGTAGTGGATGCCCGGGTTGAGGGTCAGGTACGCCACGTTGAGGTAGGCGCCGCTGCTGGACATGTAGTACACCGGCACCGTGGCCGTTGCCTGCGGGGCCGCGGTGGGCGCCACGGTTTGCGCGTAGATGAAGGTAACCGATGCCGGCATGGACACCATGTTGCTGCCCACCGACACCACCACATCGGCCGGCCCCACCAGCGTATAGCCTGCGGGCACCAGGGCGGCGTTGGGGCGGATCAGCCGGCTGCCCGGCGTCACGCTGACCAGCTGCGTGTTGAGCGTCACGCCGTACACATCCCGGTAATACACGGGCACCTGGGCCGCAGTTTGCGGCGGCGGTGTCACGGGCACGCTGTATGGCCTGTAGGTAAACACCACGCTGCCCGGCGTGGCCGTGCCGTACCTGTCTACATTGACGGTGACGCGGCGGGTGGAGACCAGCGTGTAGCCGGCAGGCACCTTGCCGTCGTTGGCCGGCACGATGTTGACGCCATACAGCAGCGTGACATAGTCGGTGGCCAACGTGGCCCCGGCCTCGGTGCGGTAGGTGACGGAAATGGTCTTGCGGATGGCGCCGGTATCCTGCCCGCCGGGCAGCTGCCCGGCGCCGCCCGGGGCAAAGCTGGTAAGGTTGTTGGACACGAAGCCCGTTTGCCCGTTGTCCAGCAATATCTCATACCAGCCCGTGGGCGCGGTGCCGATGCAGGGGTAGATGGACCCGGGCAGCACCGTGGTCACCACGGGGTAGGTCGTGGCCCCGCCGGTGCGCACGTTGACGTAGGAGGAGTTGGTCACCGTGACCGTGCCGATGATGTTGATGCCATCGGCCAGCGCCGGCCTGACACCCGTCAGCAGGGTGAGTGCCAGCAGCAGGCTGAGGGCTGCCCGAAGGCTCCAGGAACGCTTCATAACCAAAACCTCGCTTTGCTTGCCAAAATGGTTGCACTGTTCTGGACAGATTATACCCGCGCGATACGGGATACAATCACCGTCTGCAAATACAACGGGTTTGCGCGTCCTTTTCATGCATGCTTTTGCTGCTTTGCCGGGCATGTGGTAAAATCAAGCCATCGACTTTGGCCCCAAGGAGGATGTATGCCCCGCGCCAACTATGACGCGCTGATGCAGGCGCTCATCGACCGCCTGCCCAAGGATGGCCCGCGGCCCAAATTGCTGCTGCACTGCTGCTGCGCGCCGTGCAGCACGGCCGCGATGGAGCGGCTGCACCAGGCCTTTGACATCACGGTGTATTATTACAACCCAAACATCGACACCGCCGCCGAGCACGACCTGCGCGCCCGGGAGCTGCAGGATTTTACCGCCCGCAGCGGCCTGGCTGATGAGGCCGTGATCCTGCCCTACGATCCGGATGCCTACCTTGCCGCCATACGCGGCCTGGAGCAGGAGCCGGAAGGCGGGGCGCGCTGCCAGCGATGCTTTGCCCTGCGCCTGCGGCAGGCGGCCCGCTACGCGGCCCAACATGGGTATGACTATTTTACCACCACGCTGACCATCAGCCCGCTCAAAAACGCGGCGCTGCTCAACGCCCTGGGCGAACAGATTGGCGGGGAAGAGGGCATCCCCTTCCTCAACAGCGATTTTAAAAAGCGCGGCGGATACCTGCGTTCCACCGAGCTAAGCCATGCATACGGCATCTACCGGCAGGACTACTGCGGCTGCGCCTTCTCAAAGGCGGCGAGGGACCGCCGCCGGGAGCAGACAGGTTAAAACCGGTTGCGCACCTTTTCGGCAAAGCCGATCAGGTTGACCACATCCACCGCGCAGCCGTCGTCCAGCACCGCCCGGCCGCTGAAGCGCCCAAACACCTGGTGCTGGTCGGTGGCAATCAGCAGAGCCGATGTATGGGCGCTGCGGTCTATGATGGGCACAAATTGCAGGTCCAGGCGGCCCTGATCGTCCCGGATATGCCAGGGGCTCATCCAGTCCTCACGCCCATCTTTCATGGGGATGCCAAAGGCAACCCGGCCCAGCTTGTGCGCCTTGCCGTCAAAGAAGAGCATGTTTTCGGTGGCGGCCTGCGTGTCGCCAAAGCCGTACCCCAGATTGAGGCCAAAGCGAAAGCCCATCGCCACCCCCGAGGCCGATGCCCAGTACCAGGTGCTGCGCCAAGGCCATACGCCGCGCCCCCAATCCAGCACGCCAAAGGATGTGGCTGAGGAAAACACATGCTCCTGCCCATCGTAGATGCAGCGTCCCTCGGCCGGCAGGCAGCTGATCTTCTGGTTGTAGTAAAAGTGCTGCGGCTTGCCCGCAAAGGGCGTGGCGATGACCATGCTGTCGCCCGGCGGCTCGTGCAATATGATGTCAAACAACAATGGCTTGCGCTCTCCGCCAAAGTCGTACACATGCCCATACAGGTGGCGCTGCGCGCCCTCCTTGCGGAAGGTGAGCTCGTACTGCTTGCCCCGGGCGCGCACCACGCCGGCCCCGCCGTCGGCAGGCAATCCCTTTTTGCCCATGGGCAGCGGCGTCATGCGGGTGACGGTGCGCTGGGCAGGCTGTTCAAAGTTCATCAGGCTCACGCTGTCCAGCCCCATGTAGCCATTGTCGGCCACCGTCAGGGCCAGTGCGGCAAAATCATTGGCGATCAGGTAATAATCCCATTCCTTGATGCGCCACTTGGGCGCGCGGATCATGGCGCGGTCGTAGCGCTTGAGCAGGCTGGTCGCCCAGCCGGCCTCCATCAGCCGGCCATCCAGCGTAAGCAGGTCGCCCCGCTGCAGCATCCTGTGCTGTACCTGGGGGGCAAGTTGCGTTTCATTTCCCTTTTTCATGCGGATATCATAGCCATTATGGGGATGGGTGTCAATATGCAGCCATTTTTTCGCGTTTAAGTGGGGATTTGGTGCATTTCCTGCCAAAGCAATGATGTGATACAATGAATCCATCACAGGTTAATCGCCCGGAGGTATCCATGCCTTATCTGATTGTACGCCAGGACATCAGCCGCATGCAGGTGGACGCGGTGGTCAGCCCCACGCCCCAGAGCATGCTGCCCGGGGATGGCGGCGCCAGCGGCGCCATCTTTGCCGCCGCCGGGCCCGAGCTGGCCCGGGCCTGCGCGCTGCTGGGGCGCTGCCCGGTGGGGCAGGCCAGCCTGACCCCCGGCTACCTGCTGCCCGCCGCCCATGTCATCCACGCCCCCAGCCCCCGCTGGCAGGATGGCACCCGGGGGGAGGAAGCACAGCTGCGGTCGGCCTGGCAGGCCGCCCTGGCGCTCGCCGCCCGCCATGGGTTTGACACGGTGGCCTTCCCGCTGCTGGGTGCTGGCGCCCACGGCTTCCCCCACGAGGTGGCGCTGCACGTCGCGGCGGGCGAGATCAACAGCTTTCTGCTGCGGCTGGACAGGGACATGACCATCTACCTGGCCGTATTCAGCCGCAGCGCCTACAGCGCCTCACAAAGGCTGGCGCAGGATGTGCGCACGTATGTGGATGACCACTATGTGGACGAGCATCTCTCCCGCAGCCTGCAGAGGCGCCGCCGCCTGCGTGAGGATGAGGAGGCCATCGGCTGGACGCTGCCCTTCTCCCTTGAAGATGCCCGGGAGGCCATGGCCCCGCCGGACTATGACGCGGCGGACATCACCGCCCCCCATGCGCCGCCGGATGCTTCCATGCTTGAGAAAACGCTCCGGCCATCGCCCGGCTTTGCCGCCCGGATGATCGCGCTGATCGACAGCCGCGGCATGACCGACCCGGAGGTATACAAGCGCGCCAACCTCACCAAGCAAGCCTTCTACAAGGTGAAAAACGAGCTCAGCCAGCCGCGCAAAAGCACCGCGCTGGCGCTGTGCATCGGGCTCAGGCTCAGCCTGAGCGAGGCCGAGATGCTGCTGGCGCTGGCCGGCTATGCCTTCTCCCCCGCCAGCAAGCCTGACCTCATCGTGCGCTACTTCATCGAGCGCCGGCTGTATGACGTGATGGAGATCAACAGCGTGCTGTTCCAGGAGGGCTTTGAAAGCGCCCTGCTGGGCAGCGCATCATACTGACCGACGAAAAGTAAACTGCCGGATGACCTATCTTTGCCCGCCGCCTGCTATCCTGTGAACATCACAACAACAGGAGGCAGACACCATGAAAAAAGGATTGACAGAACTAGTTTTCGTGCTGGATCGCTCGGGCTCCATGGCGGGGCTCGAAAAGGACACCATCGGCGGGTACAACGCGCTGCTCAGCAAGCAAAGGTCGGCCGAGGGCGAGGCGGTGGTCACCACTTTGCTGTTTGATGACCGCATCGAGCTGCTGCACGACCGCATCGACCTGCGCGGGGTAAGCCCCGTGACCGAGCAGGACTACTATGTGCGCGGCAGCACCGCCCTGCTGGACGCCATGGGCATGGCCATCGAAAAGACCATCAACGCGCGACGCAGGACCGATGAGGCCCTGCAGCCGGAAAACACGCTGATCGCCATCATCACCGACGGCTATGAGAACGCCAGCCGTCGCTTCACCTACGAGCAGGTGCACGCGCTGGTGACCCGCCAGAGGGAGCGCTGGGGCTGGGAGTTCCTGTTCATCGGCGCCAACATGGATGCCATCGGACAGGCGCAGCGCTTTGGCATCGGGGCCGACCGCGCCGTCACCCGCCATAACGACAGCATGGGCACGCAGGTGCAGTACGCGGCGCTTGAAAAGGCCGCGCGCGCAGTGCGCGCCCGCCAGCCGCTGACGGAAACCTGGGGGCACGACATCACAGAGGATTATTGCCGCAGAGGAGGGAAGCAGTAATGCTGGGGGCTATCATGGGGGACATCGCGGGCTCGGTCTACGAGTGGCGCAACATCAGGACAAAGGACTTTCCCCTGTTTGCAGAAAACAGCGAGTTCACCGATGACACCGTAATGACGCTGGCCGTGGCCGAGGCCCTGCTGGCGCGCAGCGGGGAGAAGCTGGATGAGGAGGGCTTCCGCCGGGCGCTGGTGGCCCATATGCGCCGCCTGGGCAATCTGTATCCCCATGCCGGGTATGGCGGCCACTTCACCATGTGGCTGCGCGAGGAGGAGCCCAAGCCCTACTACAGCTGGGGCAACGGCTCGGCCATGCGGGTGTCCCCCGTGGTGTGGGCGGCAGGCAGCCTGCAGGAGGCAACGGCCCTGGCCCGCCTCACGGCTGAGGTGACCCACAACCACCCCGAGGGCATCAAGGGCGCACAGGCCGCGGCGGCCGCCGGCTGGCTGGGCGCGTACGGCGCCGGCATGCAGGACATCCGCGACCATATCGCCGCCACCTGCTACCCGCTGGATTTCACGCTGGACGACATCCGCCCGGACTATGCCTTTGACGTCAGCTGCCAGGGCAGCGTGCCCCAGGCCATCACGGCCTTTCTGGAGTCCGTCAGCGTGGAGGACGCCATCCGAGGCGCCATCTCCATCGGCGGCGATTCCGACACCATCGCCTGCATCGCCGGCGGCATCGCGCAGCAGTACGCCCACGGCCATGCGGATTATCCCGGCATTCTGCCGGCGCACCGGGAGGAAGTGCTGAATCGCCTGGATGACCAGCTGCGGGACATCTACATGCGTTTCGAAGCAGCCTTTATGGGGGCTTAATCTCCGGACCTATCACAAAAGCCGCGGCACTCGTCCGCGGCTTTATGCTTGATGATGAAGAAGAACTACTCCGCCTCCAGCCCCAGAAAGGCCGCCAGCTCCAGCGGCTCCAGCCGGTAGGTTGAGCCCTTGCCCTGGAAGAAGCCGTGCTTCTGGATCAGGTGGATGCCCAGATCGGTCCACATCATGGTGCGGCCGGTGGCCTTGTGGGTGGCGGTGGTGTTGCGCTTGGCAGCGCGGTGGTTGTCCTTGAAGGGGCAGCCGATGAGGCCCATGTATTCCTCAGCCTTCACCAGGTAGTCCCCGGCGTCCACTTCCTCGCCCATGCCGGCCATGCCCTTGTGGGTCAGGGCGCGCATGGCGGCGCCAAGGCGCTCGGCCGTAAAGCCCGCCGTGGTGAGCAGCGCCATGTCCTCCTGCACAATCTGGTCAACGGGGCGCTGGTCATCGCCCAAAAAGCCATCCTTGACCAGCTCGCCCTCCTGCATGGTGTCGCGGAGCTGTTCGTTGGTGGGGTTCTCTTTCATGCGCGCCTCCTTAGAACTTGTCGTAGAAGATGGTCTGATCGGTGAAACCCTTGTCCTTAAGGATCTTGATACAAGCGTCCAGCATGCCCGGGCTGCCGCAGAGGTAGGCCTCCTTGCCATCGCCCGAATCCACCTGGTTTTCAAGCGCCACCGTCACAAAGCCGGTTTCACCCGTCCAGTTGTCCTGGGGCTCGGGCCGCGCCACGCAGGGGATGAACTTGAACTGCGGGTAATCCCGCTCGATCTGCGCAAACTCCTCCATGTAGTACAGGTCGCGCACGGTATTGGCGCCAAAGAAGAAGCGCATCTTGTGGGGCAAGCCCTTCTCAATCACGTCGTACACCAGCGAGCGGATGGGCGCCAGGCCCGAGCCGCCGGCGATCATGATCAGCTCCTCACAGTCGCCCCGCAGGTAGAAGTCGCCATACGGGCCGGACAGGCGCACCTGGTCGGCCTCCTGAAGCACCGTGTGCACATAGGTGGTGCAGATGCCGCCCGGCACCAGGCGGATGAGCAGCTCGATGTGGTCGTGCTCCGACGCCTTGGAGCTGATGGAGTAGGCGCGGAACACCTCCTCCTTCACCTTGCCGTAGGGCTTGGTATAAAACTGCATAAACTGCCCGGCCTTGAAGGTCACGGTCTCGCCCTCAGGCAGCTTCATGCGCAGCAGCTTGATGTCGTAGGTCATGTCCGTGATGGATTCGACCCGGCATATATATTCCCGGATGTTGAACAGCTCCTCCGGGATCATCAGCCGCATGTTGCCCTTGACTTTGATCTGGCAGGACAGGCGCATGTGTTCCTCCCGCTCCTGCTGGGAGATATAGGGTTCCTCAGTCGGCAGCAGGGGGCCTGCCCCCTCCAGCACCTGCACCTTGCACAGGCCGCAGGTGGCCTTGCCGCCGCAGGCCGAGGGGATGAATATCTTCTCCGCCGCCAGCGTGCTCAGCAGCGAGCTGCCGCCCTGTACGGACAGCTTCTTCTGCCCCTGGTTGATGTCCAGCTCGCAGGTGCCATAGTTGTTGAGCACCTTTTCGGCCACCGAGATGATGATGCTCAGCGCGCCCGAAATCAGCGCAAGGGAGCCCACGGTCCTCAGGATCACTGAAAAGTCCATACTGCCTCCCGCTTATTGGATGGTGAATATGCCCGAAAAGCCGATGAAGGCCATGGCCATAATGCCCGTGATGATGAAGCTGAGCGCCGCGCCCGAGATGCCGGGGGGCAGCTTGGCGTTTTTGAGCTTCTCGCGGATGGCGGCCAGCATGTTGATAGCCAGCCACCAGCCCAGGCCGCTGCCCAGGCTGAACATCAGCGACTGGAAGAAGCCGTAGTGGCGGATCACCATGAACAGCGTGACGCCCAAAATGGCGCAGTTGACGGTAATCAGCGGCAGGAAGATGCCCAGCTTGGCATGCAGGTCGGGCATATAGCGGTCCATGCCCATCTCCAGGATCTGCACCAGCGCGGCGATCACCATGATAAAGATAATGTACTGCAGGTACTCAATCTCCAGCGGCACAATCACGTACTCATACACCGCCCAGTTGATGACGGTGGTCAGCACCAGCACCAGGGTCACCGCCATGCCCAGGCCGGTGGCCGTCTTATACTCGCTGGACACCGACAGGTAGGAGCACATGCCCAGGAAGTTGCTGAGGATCATGTTGCTGGTGATGATGGAGGCAAAGAAGATAATAAACGGGCTGATTTGCGGCATCTGATTCCCTCCTTACTTGGCGCCGCCGGCGGCTTTTTTCTGCGCGCGGGCGGACAGGGCCCAGATCAGCGAGCCGATGATGAAGAAGGCCGCCGGGGGCATGATCATGATGGTCCAGGTCTGGAAGCCGATCACGTTGACATTGATGCCAAAGATGGTGCCAAAGCCCAGCACCTCGCGGATCAGCGCCACGATGAGCAGCACGCCGGTATAGCCCAGGCCGGCAAACAGGCCGTCAAACATGGCGGGGATGGGCGGGTTCTTTTGGGCATAGGCTTCGGCCCGGCCCATGATGATGCAGTTGGTGATGATCAGCCCCACGTAGGGGCCCAGCTGCTTGGAGATATCTGGCAGGAAGGCCTGCAAAAACAGGTCGACGAAGATCACGTACACCGCTATGACCAGCGTCTGCACCAGCATGCGCACCCGGTGGGGAATGATCTCGCGCATGGCGGACAGGGTGAGGCTGCTCAGCGCCGTCACGAAGCTGAGGCCCAGGCCCATCACCAGCGAGTTGTTCATGGAGTTGGTGACCGCCAGCGATGAGCAGATGCCCAATATCTGGCGCAGCACCTGGTTTTCGGTAAACAGCTGGGTCTTGGCAATCGCCATGGGTTTATCGGCCATTTACTTCACCTCCTGAGCTAAAATCACATCATGCAGCAGCTGGTTGACGGTGCGCAGCACCGCGGCCGAGGTCTGGGTGGCGCCTGTGATGGTATCCAGCTGATAGTCCGCCTGCTGGCCATAGCGCAGCGTGGTGTCCTGGTGGAGCGGCAGCCCACGGAACTGCTCCTTGTACCATGTCTCGTCGATGCGGCCGCCCAGGCCGGGCGTCTCGTTCTGCTTGGTAAAGACCAGGCCGGTGGTCTGGCCCAGGTCGGCGGTGACGCCCAGGTAGCCGCTCAGGCCGCCCCACAGCGCCGCGCCCTCAAAGGGGAAGGCATAGCCCTTGACCTGGCCCTCCTCCTCGTATACATACACCTGCTTGCCCTTGGCCTCGCCTTCCTTGATCAGGCGGGTGAAGGTGTCGTGCACCTCGCGGTCTTCCAGGCCCTGGTCCAGCCCAAAGGCGTAGAGCACCGCCCGCTCCTCCTTGAGGCGCTGGTTGGCGGCGATGTTGGGCTTGAACGCCTCGTAGGCAGCGGCCAGCGCAAACACCAGCACGGCGCTGAGCACCACCATGAAGACCAGCGTATAGATATGGCCCTTTTTCATGCGGCAGCCGCCTCCTTTGCTTTGGCCTTTTTGGCATCGGCCAGCTGCTTGAGCTTCAGCTCGATCAGCGGCGTCACCGAGTTGGCAATCAGAATGGCGAACATCATGCCCTCTGTGAACAGGGAGAAGCTGCGGATGACCACCGTGATCACGCCGATCAAAATGCCAAACAGCCACTGGGCCTTTTTGTCCTTGGGGGCGGAGACCGGGTCGGTGGCCATGAAGATTGCGCCAAACATCAACCCGCCGCTGAGCAGCACAAACACCGGCGACGCCTGCGTGACGCCGGTGAAGTACAGCGCCGCCGACAGCACGGCCGCGCTGCCGATTGTGGACACCATGATCTGCCAGGAGGCAACCTTTTTGTACACCAAGTAGGCCCCGGCCAGCAGGATCAGCAGCGCGCTGGTCTCGCCCAGGCTGCCGGCCACCGTGCCCAGCAGCATGCTGCCCAAGGGGGCCGCGGCGCCGCCCGCATTGAGCGTAATGATGGGGGTGACCGAACTGGCCGTATCAGCCGCCGCCTGCGGCAGCCACTGGGCAAAGCCGCCCGGCAGCCCGGCAAAGGGCTGGGCCCACTCCATGGTCATCTGGGCGGGGAAGGCGATGTAGATGAAGCAGCGCGCCACCAGCGCGGGGTTGAAAATGTTGCGGCCAAAGCCGCCAAAGGCCGCCTTGCCGAACACGATGCCAAATACCATGCCCACCACCGCGATCCACATGGGCGTCTGCGGCGGCAGCGTCAGGGTAAACAGCACCGCGGTTACAAACACCGCCTCGCTGATCTTGGTCTTTTCCTTGTTGATGGTGCGCATCACCAGATACTCGGCCACAGCGCCGGCCAGTGCCACCACCAGCCCCATCACCACATGCCGCCAGCCAAACAAATAGACCGACATCAGCCCTACCGGAGTCAGGGCCAGCAGCACGGTCCGCATCATTTTTTGCTTGGTGAACAAGGTCTTCCAATTCATCCGCATCACCTCTCTCACTTCGTGCCCTATTATATCGGATATTGCCGGTTGTGCAAGCCGGAAACATCGAAATGCCCGCCTTTTTTGATGACAATGGCAAAGTAAATCCTGCACGAGCTCCGTATCAGAAGATGAAATTTCATTGATGTTATTGTTTTTACCGCACAAATATGTGAACAAAGGCAGTAGCACGCCGGATATGGAGCAGCGGCCATCCGCCGGCGCCAATATCTGATTACGCCAGCGTCCTGTCCCCTGCGTCCTTTTCCTCTACCTTGAGCATGATCACCTTGTCCTGCTCGTAGAGCATGGTGTCTCCCAGGGGCACAATGATGTCGTTGCCCTGTCGCTGCACCATCACGATCAGGCAGTCGGTGGGCAAGGTCAACTCCTTGACGGAGCGCCCGGCCCACTTGTGCCCGCCGGGGATGGTGAACTCAATCAGGTCGTGCCCGCTGAGGTCAAAGTGCTTTTCCCCGCCCAGCACGATGAGGTCGTTCTCCTGCAGCACCACCTGCCCGCGGGGCACGATGGTCTTGCCGTCGCGCTCAATCTTGGCCACGATGAAGTCGAACGTCAGCCGCAGGTCCCGCACCTGGCGGCCGATGAGGGTGCTGCCCGGGTGCAGCCGCGTCTCCAGAAAGCCGATCTCGGCCTTGTCCTGGTAGTAGTTGAAGGTTTGGAGCACCGTGTCGTTTGGGTCCAGCATCTTCAGGCGCCGGGCGGCAGGCGGCATCAGGCTCCCCTGCACCAAAGAGCTGAGCACGCAGATGCCGAACACGATGTGGTAAATATCCATGGAGAACTTGAGCCCGCTGTTGACCACCATGATGGCAAAGGCAATGGCCGCCGCCCCGCGGATGCCCGCCAGGGAAATCATGTGCAGCTGGTTGCGCTTGAGTTTAAATGGCAGCATCAGCCCCCATACGCTCAGCGGCCGGGCCAGGATGGTCATAAACAGCATGATGGCCAGGGCGACGGGGAATGTCTGGATGAACTTCTGAAAGTTGCTCAGCAGCCCCAGGATAAAGAACAAGGCAATCTGCATGATCTCCGAGAAGCCGTCAAAGAAGAAGATGATGTCCCGCTTGCCGCGGAACTGGATATTGCCCAGCCGGATGCCCAGGATATACAGCGCCAGGTAGCCGTTGCCCCCAATGAGGCTGGCCGCGGCGTAGGTAATCAGCATGGCGGCCGCCATCAGCACGGCGGACAGCCCATCCTCCTGCGTGCTCATGCGGCGCAGGTACTTGCCCATCACAAACGCAAGGGCAAAGCCCACCAACAGGCCCAGCGCCACCTGGGACACAATCAGCACCGGCACGCTCAGGCTGGATCCCATCATCACCGACAGGAAGACCATGGTCATGGTGTAGGCCGTCGGGTCGTTGGAGCCGCTCTCCAGCTCCAGCAGGGAAGCGCTGTTGTATTTGAGGTTGAGGCTCTTGGAGCGCAGGATGTTGGACACGCTGGCGTAGTCGGTGGACCCGACGATGGAGCCGATCAGCATGCCCTCCAGCATCTGAAAGCCCAGCACAAAATGGCAAAACAGCCCGGTGAGCAGGGCGGTGGTCACCACCCCCAGGGAGCTGAGCACGATGGCCTCCTTGGCCACAGGCTTGGCCATCTTCCAGCTGGTGCCAAAGCCGCCATAAAACATGATGACCATCAGCGCCACCGTGGCCAGGCCGTCGGCCAGCTGGTAATCGCTGAAGTCCAGCCCCAGCAGGCCAAAGCCCATGCCCAGTACGATAAACAGCAGCAGCGCCGGGATGCCGTGCTTGTTGGACAAGCGGATGGCAAACAGCGCCAATATCAATATCAACCCGATGATTAAATAATCCATAGCCACTCCCATCCTTATAAAAAAGAGCGGTATCTCCCACCCTCGGTACGCCATCATTGCTTGATGCCGATTATTATAACATGGAAACGGCGGGGGTCAAGGAAGGAGCAATATGCCTAATCACATCTATATCTTGTATTGACCCAACAAGACATCATGACTGTCTCTCCTGAAAACTTATCAATTGTCGCTGTCCTGGGAAGTTAGCTGAAATGAAAACTACGACCATTGATAGGTCTGTTGTGTCTACGAAACATCTCCGAAAAAACGTTTATTGCTGTTTTAAGTAATGCCGTCCAGCACCTGCTGAGCATTTTTTAATGCTTCCTCGGGCGGTATATATCCGCATATTGCCTGGAAAAGTTGCTTTCCCAGGGCATACTCAAAGTCACGCTGGTTATAATCCACCCCGGAGACGGAGAGGATTGGCTTGCGTATCCCCTTGGACAGATTGGCAGGCAAGGCCTCCAGCCAGGGGTAGGTGTCCAGAATCTCACGGTGATGGTACACGATATCGCAGGCTGATGTGCCCCCTCGCATCACAAGTTCGGGGGCAATATCTTCCCCCGTGGCCCACTGGATGAAGGCATAGGCATCCTCAGGCCTGTCAGAGTGTTTGAGAATCCCCAGCGAACCGCCGGCCAGCAGCGGCCGGCCGCCCGGCACCGAAGCAAAGCCAACATCCACACCCGCGTTCCCCCGCTGCGAAATGACGAAGTTTGATGCATGGTGGGCATAAATAATGGCCATGGCCACTTCACCTTTGGCAAAATCCAGGGCAATGTCGCTCCAGCTTTGGGTATGCCGCCGATTGGTGCAGCTGATATACGCCACATATTCGCGAACAGTGTTGAGAGCAATCGGGGTAGACAGGTCAAGGCGCCCCTTGTCATCATAGACCAGCCCCCCCGCTGACAGAAGCCTGGGCAGGAAATCGCTGGCGATGGAGGTGGGGTTTGACGGCGGAAAGAAGGTGCCAAACGCTGAGGGCGACTCTGCTCTATATGCACGCGAAAAGAATTGACAGAGCTTGTCGAACTCAGCGAACGTCTCAGGCACGTGAAGATTTTTGCGATGTGCCTCCAGAAAGGCTCGCTTCTGTGCGGCGCTTTCCAGCAATGTACGCTGGTAAAACAGCATTTGCACGCTGATATCGAAAGGAAGCGCATACAGGATGCCGTTAACCCTTGAGAAGTCCGTGCTGAGCCCAGGAACAAAACGCTTGCTGTTTTCGTCTGTCTTCGGATCAATATCCTCAATGGGCATGAGAACCCGGGGCGCAACATACGGCAACGCAGAGGGGTCTATCCGCAGGACGTCCCATCCACCTACATCCGCATTGGCAAGCCGCTTATGCAGTTCATCCAGCGAGCAATGGTTTACCTCCACAGCAATGCCGGTCTGGCGGCTGAAGCGCGGCGAAAGCTGTTCCAGCGCAAGGGTGGCGGGCGTTGTATGGGCCAGGATGCGCAATGGCCGCGGACGCTCAGGCCGAATAGACAGCGCTGTCCTGCTGATAAAATGCGGCGCAAAGATGCGGGAGGTCAGCCTCCCCTTCCCCTCGACCGAGGCAATCAGTGCAGTTGCCGCTTCATGCCCCATTGCGCGATAATTTAGGTCGACGTGGCCATAATCCTGTGGGGTGAATGTCCGCAAAGAGGCCAGCGCGAGAATACGTAAAGGCTGTTCCCCCTTGCTTTCCCGCCAGTGATACAGCAACCTGTCTGCAAGCTCTTCACTGGTACAGATGACCACATCCGGGGCATCGTTCTGGTTGACGATGCCGCTGATGGCCTGCCCCGGGCCAGCCAGAGCTTCCGAAAAAAATGAGGATGCGCTGAGAGGAAGCTGGGCAATGAAGCTTGATTGGTCGCTGAAACCGGGGTTCCCTGACAGAACGCAAACATGCTCCGCCTCCCGGCACATGCCAAAGGCCAGCCTGGCCGCGTCCTTCATATCAAAGGTGTAGGCAGGCAAGTCTTCAGTTTCCGCAGCTCTTTCCAGAAACAACAGCGGCACGCTTAGGTCTGCATATCCCCGCGAACCCGTCGCAAGGCTGGAAACGGCCAGCACACCGCAAGCCCTCAGGGATGCCACTGATTTCAGGGCCTTCAACTCCTCGTGCGGCAGGTCCTCTGTAAAAAAGAGGCTCACATCATAGCCGCGATTGTTTGCATATTTAACGATGCCGGTATAGAGGTCCGTGTATCTGCGTTCGTTCAATGAAGGCAGAAGGACAGCGATGGTCCGGGTTTTCCCTCTGCGCAGGGAGCTGGCCTGCTCGTCAATGGCATAGCCCATGGCGATGGCCGCTTCCTCCACCAGCCTGATTTTTTCATAGCTTACCCCGCCACGCCTGTTGAGCACATTGGAGACCGTTCCATGCGATACCCCAGCCGCTTTGGCAATGTCCTTGATGGTAGCCATGCGTCCTCCGTTTCTTCGATAAAGATGGGCAGCCCGGCAGGGCTGCCCATCGCCGCGGCTATACCGTGAGCCTTACAGATCAATGTCCTCAGAGTTGGTCAGTTTGAAGAACAGCAGCAGCGAGACAATCATGGTTACTGTCAGGATCGTGGACAAGGCCGCTGCCGTGCCATATCCGCCACGGCTGATTTCCTGAAAAATCGTGACCGTCATGGTCTGCGTTTTACCAGTATACAGCATTAATGTGGAAGATAGTTCATTGATGATGGTAATCCAGGAAAGAATTGCACCCGACAGGATGCCTGCAGCCATCACCGGCATGGTGACGTTGAAGAATGTGGACATGGCACCATAGCCCAGGCTGGCGGAAGCTTCATCTATGCTGGGGCTGATCTGCCTGAGGATGGCTGCGCTGGACCTCACCGTATAGGGCATCCTGCGAATCACATAGGAGACGATGATGATAGCCGCTGTACCGCTGAGAATCAGCGGGGGGCGGTTGAAGGTCATCAGAAGGATCAGGCCAAAGATGGTCCCGGGAATAACATACGGGAACATGATGAAAACGTCCAGGAAGCGGGACACCAGATTCTTCTTGCGCACCGTCAGGTAGGCGAAGAGCGTGCCCAGGACAACGATGATCAGGATGGCAATAATCGCATACTGAAAGGTGTTGATAATGGACGAGAGGGAGCGTGTAAACGTGGTGACATAGTTGCCAAATCCATATCCATCCGCCCACATGAGCCCCTTCGTGTTGCGAAAGGAGATGATGATGATATAAATCTGGGGCAGCGTAGACAGCAAGACAATCAGATAGACGTATACATGGGCCAGCACGTTGGGCAGCCCCCGCAGCTGTTTGGGCTTGGGCGGGTTCAGCATGCTCATGGTCGTGCTGCGGCGGCTGGATATCCATTTCTGCGCCAGGAAGACAAGTGCGGCAATCACCATCATGATCAAAGCAACAGCCGATGCAAAATAGGCATTGGTGCCCGTTTCACTGACCCATTCCTGATAGATGATAACAGGCAGCGTGTTGTACCCCTCGCCAATCAGACGAGGCGTGCCATAGTCCGCAAAAGCACGCAGGAAAACGATGGTAGCGCCAGCCAGAATGGTGGGCATGACCAAGGGCAAGCTGACATTCAGCACCTTGCGTATGCCATGGTAGCCCAGGCTTTCCGCTGCCTCGCCCAAAGAGGCGTCCACCTTTTTAAGCGCGCCCTTTGTATACATGTAAATGTAGGGGTAGAGCTTAAGAACAAACACAAGTAGTATACCGCCAAACCCATAGATGCTGGGGATGCGGATACCCATGCTGTCTCTGAGAAAGGTGGTAATCGCTCCGTTGCGGCCCAGCATCAGAATCCAGGAGTAGGCCCCCAGGAACGGAGGCGACAGCATGGAGATGATGATCAGGATGTCCATCAGCCGCCTGCCTTTGATCTGAAAGGTGCTGGTGATGTAAGCCAGCGGCACGCCAATGGCAATGACCAGCAGTGTAGCGCTCAGTACGACGACGATGCTGTTGGTCATGCTGCGCACATAATAGGGCCGGGAGAAGAACTTGATAAAGTTCTCGACAGTGAAGCCGCCGTCCGCGTTTTGAAAGGCGTAGACCACCATCTGCCCTACGGGGATGATAAGGAAAAGGCCAAAGACAACCAGGGAAAGCAGGCTGACGAAGCTCCAGAAATCAAACCGGACGCCCTTCTTAGGGAACATTGCTCACAACCCCTTCCACAAGTGTCACGCCGGTGTCGGGATGAAACACATTTGCCCTTCGCGTGTTTACTGTCAGGTAGACGGAGTCGCCGGCATCGTGGATCCGATCCACCGTTGTGGCATCCACCGTGACCTCCGCCGCCTGCGGGCCGCCAAAGTCGATCCGATAGTTGATATAGCGGCCAAGAAACAGCTTGACCAGTACCTTGCCCTCCATGCCCTGTTCCTTGCTGGCGAAGGTAAACTCCTCCGGCCTGACAAAGACCTGCACACGATCCCCTTGTTTCAATGGCATCAGCCCCGGCATGGCAATGGGGTGCCCGTTTTCCAGCACAATATGGGTAAGGCTTCCCTCCACCCCTCTGACCTCTCCTGCGAAATGGTTGGAGTGCCCGATAAAATCGGCAACAAACGTATTATAGGGGCGCTGATAGATGTGTTCGGGCTCATCAATCTGCTGAATATCTCCCCGGTTCATCACCGCGATGCGATCAGAAATCGCCAGCGCCTCCTCCTGGTCATGGGTCACATAGACCGTGGTGATGCCCACATCCTTTTGAATCTGGCGAATGGCCTCACGCATCTCCAGGCGCAGCTTTGCGTCCAGATTGGACAGGGGCTCATCCATCAGCAATACCTGCGGCTGCACAACGATGGCACGGGCAAGCGCCACACGCTGCTGCTGGCCGCCCGACAGCTTTTCGGGGTATCGATCCTTGTATGGCGCAATTTGCACAGTTTCCATAATGGCCTCAACGCGCTGTGCGATTTCCTGTTTGCTGAGCTTCTTATTCTTGAGCCCATATTCAATGTTGCGATAGACCGTCATGTTGGGGAAGATGGCGTAATTCTGAAACACCATGCCAAAGTTGCGCTGATAGACCGGAATGTTGTTGATCACCCGGTCGTCAAAGCTGATGGTGCCAGCCTCGATGGAGTTGAAGCCCGCGATCATGCGAAGCAGCGTTGTCTTTCCGCAGCCTGACGGCCCCAGCAGGGTAAACAGCTCCCCACTTTGGATATGAGCGCTCAAATCCCGGATAACTACGTTGTCATCATACTGCTTTTTGACGTTTTGAATATTGATGGATACTGCCATTTTTTCATCTCCCTGCTGCCGGTGGATTGGGTCGCTCTGGCTGGCATTGCTGCACCCAAAGCGTCATCGTATAGAGCGCCTCTCCCGCCAGGGGCGGGAGAGGCGGAGAGGTGATGTCTTAGAAGCTGGTCCACACATCCTGGAACTGCGTCTTGATCTCCGAGGATGACACGTCGGAGGGATAGGGCAGGGTAACCAGGTCTTCCGTGGCAACTCGGCCCTCCGTCGTCATGGCAACATCGCTGCGGGCAGGGCGGACATTGAGTTCGGCTTCCATGGCCGTCTGGCACTCAAAGGATACAACAAAGTCCACAAACAGCTGCGCGTTATGGGTATTGGCGCCGCCCTTGATGATGCCGGTGTTGCTGGTGCGCAGCGTGATGCCCTCCTTGGGATACACCGCGAACACATCTGCGCCTTCCTTCATGTAGGAGATGGTCTTGTCTTCATTTGTCAGGCCAACCGCATACTCACCTTCCACAACGTTTTTGTACGCTGCGGAGGAACCGCTGGCAAGCTTGCCGTCCAGGTTCTTCAGAAACGCCTTGGCGAAGTCCCACCCATCCTCAGCCTTATGGGAAGGAGCCATGGCAACCAGCATGTTGATCAGGGCTTCCATGGCCGAGGAAGAGTCGGCCGGGCTGGCGAAGGAGATATTGCCCTTAAGGCGTTCGTCGGTCAGGGATTCCCAGCCATCCACCGTGACCCCCAGCTCTTCAATGAGGGTTTTGTTGACGATGATGCTATTCACGTTGACGTAGCTCGGGGTATAGAGATGGTCTTCCGGCACAAAGGCGGGGAAGAGCTTGTCCAGGTTCTCCGTGGCGTAGGGAAGGATCATTTCCCGGATGCCCTCGTAGGTGGTTCCGCCGCCGCCCATCAGCACATCGCCGTAGGGATTTTCTTTTTCAGCGGTAATGCGGCTGGCCAGCTCGCCGGTTCCGCCGCTGACCACTTCCACGCTGATATCCGGATACTTTTCATTGAACAGCTGGACAATCAGTTCATATTCTGTTGCACTCGCCGCGGTATACAGCACCAGGGATTTTGTGGGCTCGTAGGTTTGCTCTGCCAGTACAGCGGGGATGCCCATCAGCATGACCAGGGTAAGCAAGATCGCAATAAACCGTTTCATAGTCTCCTCCTTGTGGTTTTAAATTATCCTCAGCCAGTTCGGCTGCAAGAATCGCCTTATCGCCTCCAAGGCGGGCTGTCGGGCAGGCTATTGTCAAACGCCTCGATTCGTTCCTGTTCATATGCGCCGGCAAAGCTGCCGTTTAGGAAGTGCCGTACTCCGGTAGAGGCAAACTGTTTCCAGCTGTGCAGCTCATCACCCGGCAAAATGGGGAAGAACAGGGCCCCGCTTGCTCTGGCCGCCTCCAGATCCCCCGGCGCATCGCCGATCATCAGCACCTGGTTGGGCGCGTAGTGCTTGGCCAGGGACTGGATGCATTGTGTCTTATTGCCATCCTCCTGAGCGCACGCCACGCTGACGTACTGCATCAGGTCATGTTCGGCCCATTCCCGCCGCACGGCTTCCTTGGGCGTCGCTGATACAATGGCGATGTCAGCCTGGCCCTGGAGCTGCTTCAATGTCTCCACAACACCGGGAAACGGCGGAACCCCCTGGACCATCTCTTCTACCCGCCGATTCATTTCCAACGACCATCTCAGCGCCCTTTGCAATACCGGGTCATCCTGATGCTTTGCAAGCTCTTCGTTGTTGAGCACAGGGGTGGTCGCAACCCAATGTTTGAATGACGTGATGTCCGGCAGCTCAAAGTCATACTCCTTTACCTCTTCACGCTCACTCAGCAGATCAAACACCAAGATGAGTTCGTGAAAGCGGGACCGTCCCCTGTCTTTGGAGTAAAGGTTGCAATACTCCCAGGCCTCCCGTACAAACTTTGAAATTGCCTGCAAACCCCATGCCTGCACGGTCGCGGGGCAAAAGCACTCCTTATGCTTCAGCTCCATCGTGTCAAAGGCGCAACCATCGGAGTCAATGCATACCAGGCGCTGGCAGGCGGGCCGGTAGTCAGGAAATAAGTTATGCTTCATGGCGGAGGCGTGCTCTCCTTTTGTATATGTTGTGTTTACTTCACTTCGTCCCATAGATCCGCCGCATCCACAACGGCCTTGAACTCATTGGCGGAATCGGTCAGATATTGGGTAAAGACCTCGCGGTTCATGTAGTCTACCTGGTACCCAGCAGCCTGCATGTCCTTAATATAGCCGGGATCGGTGCAGATGCCTTCCAACGCATCTGCCAGTTTTTGCTTGATGTCTTCCGGCACGTCCTTCTGCACGCAAACGCCCTGAATAACTTTTACATCGGAGCCTTCGAGTACGGGGATATTCAGGTCTGTCACTCCGTCGGTTCCGATGATAGGCGTATTGGTGCAGGACGCGAGGATGCGCAGAGAGCCTTCCTCGTGCTTTGTAAGCACCTCGGACAGGCTGGCAACTTCAAAATCAACCGTACCGTTGAGCAGCGCCGTCATTGCATCTGTGCCCCCATTGAAGGGCACGTGCAGATACTCCAGCCCGGCATTGTACTTCCACAGTTCGCTGGCCAGATGGGTGATGGAGCCGGCGCCGGCAGAGGCATACAACAACTCATCGGGCTGTTCCTTGCCTACCTTGATGAGGTCCTCAATGGTGTTATAGGGGGAGTCCGACTTTACGACAACCACAATGGGGGTAGTGATGACACAGGCCAGGAAATCAAAAGCCTCGAAGTAATCGAAATCAGAAGAACCCAAAACATTTTTGAGCAGCGGGGTGGTGTTGAAACTGGAGATGGTGTAGCCGTCGGCAGGGCGGGTACGGAAGTCGGTCAGCGCTGTCATGCCGCCGGCGCCCGCCAGATTCTCGACGATGAGAGGTTTTCCAAAGTACTTCTCAGCGTAGGGTTGCATTAGCCGCGCCTGCAAGTCGGAGCTTCCGCCAGCACCGTAACCGCACAGGTAGATGATCTCCTTTTCAGGAAACACAGCAAGGGCAGTGGTCATGGCAAAGCATAAAAGCAGCACCAGCACAAGTACGAGTCTTTTTTTCATTGGTATAAACCCCCTTCAATGTTGATGTATCAAGAGGCGCACGCGCCTATGAATCTATCCTTCCTTACTCTGGAGCAAGGCTTTCTTCACCGGTTTTAGCAGCGTTAACAGCAACAAAAGGGCAGCAACCCCAAGGATGGCAGTGGAAATGGGGCGGCTTAGCAGCCGGCCGATATCCCCGCGGGATACAATCATGGTCTGCTGGAAGCGCTGCTCCAGCGTGGAGGATATGCACAACCCCACTGCCAAGGGAGCCATGGAAAAGCCATACTTGCTGACCAGATAGGCGACAACCCCCAGCACAATCAGCACAAGAATATCAAATGTGGTGCCGTTGGTGGCAAACGCACCTGTAAAGGTAATCACCATCACGATGGGCATAAGGATCTTTGCGGGAATTTTGAGTAAGGAGGCAAACACTCCAACCATGGGAAGATTGATGATCAGCAGAAAGATGTTGCCAATATACATGCTGGCTATCAGCCCCCAGAAAACATCCGCATGCTGAGTAAATAGGGATGGGCCAGGCTGGATACCATGGGTAATAAAGGCAGTAAGCAACAGAGCCGAAGGCGGGGCAAAAGGCAGACCCAGCGAGAGGAGAGGAACAAAGGCGGCGGAACTGGCAGCGTTGTTTGCCGATTCGGGGCCAGCTACCCCCTCTATAGCACCATGCCCAAACTCTTCCGGTGTTTTAGACATTTTCTTTTCAACTGAGTAGGAGGAAAAACTAGCCAGGGTGCCCGCAGGCCCAGGCATCAGGCCAATGAAAAAACCTATCACTGTGCCGCGCAGAATGGGGATGACCGAGCGCCGCCATTCCTCCTTATTGGGGTATAGGTCTTTAAATGAGAGTTTTTGCAAATGAACATTTTCTTCCTGCGGCTCCAACAGCGTGCCGAGCAACTCATTGATACCAAATACCGACATTGCAACCACACCGAACTCAATACCGCGACGCAGAAACATGTTGCCAAAGTCAAAGCGGGATACACCAAACACATCGTCCATACCAATGGTGCCCAAAGCCAGCCCAAACAGAACCATCAACAACGATTTCATCGGGTTTTTACCCGTCAGGTTAGTGAGAATGACCAGCCCCAGCACGCAAATGGCAAAGTACTCAGGGGATCCAAAGGAGAGCGCCAGCTGCGCCACCTTGTCCGCGGTAAATGTA
>JAAZBU010000050.1 GCA_012513645.1 Clostridiales bacterium
GTGTTCTCGGTGCCGGTGATGGCGGCGGCCGGTGTCATCGCCATGGTCGTCAGCTGCTTTACGCCCCTGATCAAGGTCATCTACGGCATCCCGGTGGCCGTCATCGGCGGGCTGGAGATCTACCTGTTCGGCGCCATCGCGGCGCAGGGCATTGCCATCCTCATTGACAAGAAGACCTCCATGTTCGACTCCAAGAACATCGCGGTCATCGCCACCATCATGACCTTCGGCCTGGGCGTCAACTACGCCTTCGGCGGCAACATCAACTTCTTCGGCCTCAACGTGCCCGCCGTGGCCGGCGCCGCCATCCTGGGCATCATCCTCAACTTCATCCTGTCCATCGGCGAAAAGAAGGAAACCGCTGTGCAGCAGTAACCTGCCTATTTAATCAGCAATGCCCCGCGGCCCATGCCGCGGGGCATTGCTTTGCCCATCTAGCGCGTGATAAGATGCGGTTACAATAAACCCGAAAGGATGTACTCCCATGTCAAAGCCGGACGCGCTGTATTACCGGATTACGGACGGGAAGATCGAGACCGTCGCTGAAGCCGCGCTGGCCGCGCCCGGGCCTCGGCTGTGCTACATCGGCCTGGAGGATGCCGAGCGCCTCGGCGCGGTGCTGGGCTTCAACGCCCAGCGGCTGACCGACTACGCGGCGCAGGAGCCCCGCCTGCGCAACAGCATCGACGTGTACGACGACCTGAGCGCCGGCCTGATCAGCATCATCAATGTGGCCGACATCGAGGGGCCGATGGACCGCATCGGCTTTGTCATCACCAAGGAGAGCTTTGTGATGATCAAGATAGAGGACCTGGACGACAGCGTGCGCGAGATGTTCCTGCAGAACGTCGCCCGCTTTCAAAATAGTGCTACGATGGAGAAGTTTATCTACGGCATTCTGGAGCGCCTGCTCAGCGGCAGCCGCCGGATGCTGGAGGACATGGAGCGCGACATCATGGACATCGAACAGCGCCTCACCGACGACACGGCCGACCGCACGCTCAACCGGGTGATCTATGCCTACCGCAAGCGGCTGTCCACCGCGCGCAACTACTACGAGCAGCTGATCGACATCGGCGAGGAGCTGATGGAGAACGAAAACGACCTGTTCAGCGAGCAGGGGCTGTGGTATTTCCGCATCTTTGTGGGCAAGGCTGAGCGCATTTCAGGCAGCATCCAGCAGATGATCGAAAACACGGTGCACCTGCGCGAATCGCTGGAGGCCGTCATCAACTACAACATCAACCGCATCATGAAGGTGTTCACGGTGGTGACCTCCATCTTTCTGCCGTTGACGCTGATTGTGGGCTGGTATGGCATGAACTTCAAAATGATGCCCGAGCTGGAGTGGGAGTTCGGCTACCTGTTCGTCATCGGGCTCAGCGTGCTGGTGGTGATCGCCAACATCGTCTTCTTCCGCAAAAAGAAACTGATGTAAGTTTTTTTGTTGATCATCAATTTGAAACGATCGCAGTCGCTATCGCCCGCCGCAGCGCAGCGATGTCTCCGTCAAACACATGCCCCTGCATGCCCAGGGCTTCCGCGGCCCGGATGTTGCGCTCGAGGTCATCGATGAAGAAGCATTCCTGCGGGCGCAGGGAAAACGTTTCAAACAGGTGCCTGTATATATCCGGGTTGGGCTTGACCATCCTGACGTCGGCCGAGATCAGCGTGCCGTCAAAATACCGGGAGGCGGAAATGCGCGGCCAATACTGGTGCTGCCGCCTGCTGGCGTTGGATAGCAGATAGAGGCCGTATCCCTTCCCCTTCAGCTCGCCCACCAGTTGGCTCATCCCCGCCACTTCCATCAGTGGCTCATCCCATGCGGTGACCAGGCGAATCATGGGGTCGTGAAGGTGCTTTGGCAGCACATCTTTCAAATGACTGCACAGCTCCTCCTCGCTGAGGCTGCCGTCATCCAGATACGCCCACTCCTCGGCGTCAAACACGGCCCGCTTCAGCAGCGCCCCATCCTGCTCACTGACATTCAGCCTGCCAATGAAGACATCCGGCCTGAACTCAATCAGCACATTGCCCATGTCAAAAATAAAATGCTTGATCACGTGTTTCTCCGATGGTTCTATTGAACGCTCCGCAGAGCGCATGGCCGCACCGTTACGCGGGGTCGGCAGGATGCTGCCCGCGGGTAAACTGCTGGGTAAGCATGGAGCCGCAGTAGCGGCAGGGGACATGGCTGCCCTCCAACACGCTGTCGGGGGCGCCGCAGTCCGGGCATTTGACGGCGATTCTGCGCGCGGGGGCAGGCGGCGGAGGCGGCGGGGCCTTGGGCGCCGGTGCCTCCTCCTGGGGCCAGGCGGTCACATCGGGCAGCACGCCCATCTTCTTCATATCCTTGAGCCTGCGCCGCACCTCCCGCTCGGGCCGGCTGAGCAGGGCGGCCACCCGGGCGCTGTCCGGGCCGCCCGCCTGCTGCAAGGCGCGCAGGTACGCCGGGTACTGGCCCAGCAGGCGCTTGCGCCTGAAGGCAACTGCCCCGCGCCAGAAAAACAGCGCTGCCACCAGCAGGCTGCTGCTCGCCACATCCCTGGCGGTTGTGCTGACATACACAAAGAAGGCCCCTAACAGGCCGTAAGCAATCATCTTGCGGCGATAGCGCCGGCGCAAGGAGGCGGTTGACACGGGCAAAAATGTCATGCTGACAATCCTTTCCCCCAACATTTCTGCTGAAATACTATCACGCGCAGCCGCTGGACGCAACCTGGCCGGCGTCGGCCGGCCACACGCCCCTTTAGCACCCGGATAATTCGTGCAAAGGGGTTGCGCACCGGGCGCGGATTATGGTAAAATGTGCTTTGTGACAACGGGCGGTCCTCTGCGGGCATATGCGCCGCGCACGAACGTCTACGATGGAAGGAGGAAACCCCATGAGCGAATTGATTCGTTCTATTGAAGAGGCTCAGGTGCGCGACGATCGGCCGGAGTTCGGCATCGGCGACACCGTGCGCGTTTTCGTCAAGGTTGTCGAAGGCAGCCGCGAGCGCCTGCAGGCCTTTGAAGGCACCGTCATCGCCCGCCGCAACGGCTCCTGCCGCGAGACATTTACCGTGCGCCGCATGAGCTACGGCATCGGCGTGGAGCGCACGTTCCCGCTGCACTCCCCCCGTGTAGACCGCATCGAAGTGGTACGCAAGGGCAAGGTGCGCCGGGCCAAGCTGTACTACCTGCGCGAGCGCGAAGGCAAGGCGGCCAAAATCAAGGATGCCGGCTACCGCGCGTAATCCCGTACATGCCATCAAAAGTGCCATCCGGCACTTTTTTATTTTCCGCTTGACCCTGCCGCTGCGTAAGGGATTATGATGAAGGCGAGGTGACGAAACATGATGTCTGTGGGAGAGGCGGCCAAGGTATGCGGCGTCAGCGTGCGCACGCTGCGCCACTATGATGCCATCGGCCTCGTCAAGCCCAGCGCGCTGTCCGAAGCCGGGTATCGTCTGTACGATGCCGCGGCCCTGGCCAGGCTGCAAACCGTGCTGTTTTATCGGGAGCTGGGCTTTCCCCTTGCGGACATCGGCCGCATGCTGAGCAACCCGGGCTTCGACCTCAACGCCAGCCTGCGAGACCACCGCCGCGTGCTTCTGATGCAGCGGCGGCGCCTGGATGAGCTGATCGACCTGGTCGATACGACCATGAAAGGAGAAACCATGAAACCCATCAAAACAACCCAGGTTGATATCGACAAGGCTAAAGAGCTGTATGCCGCCGAGGCCAAGGAGCGCTGGGGGCATACCCCCGAATGGCAGGCTGCCAACAGCAAAAATCTATCGCCGCAGGCAGAGCTGACCGCCGCCCAGGAGGCGGACGCCATCTTTGCCGCCTTTGCAGGCAAGGTGGGCACATCGCCGGATGACCCCGCCGTGCAGGCGCTGGTTAAGCAATGGCAGGATCATATCAGCGCCCACCACTACCCATGCAGCAAGCAGATATTGGCAAGCCTGGGCGAGATGTATGTGGCCGATGACCGCTTCACCGCGACCCTGGACCGCTTCGGCCTCGGCACGGCACAGCTGATGAGTGATGCCATCCGGGTCTACTGCCAAAGCAAATAAACCTTCCCTGTCAAAGAAACTGCCGGGCGTCCCCTCTTGTGGGATGCCCGGCATTATTTATTGATTCCGCCAGTCCTCTACCGGCAGCCCCTCGCCGGTCCGGCGCATGGCGGGCTTTGGGTTGACCATCACGGGGTGGCCGGTCAACCGCATCACGGGCAGGTCGTGGGCGCTGTCGCCATAGGCATGGCTGGCCGCCCAGTCCGGCTCAAAGGGCTGTTCCCCGGCCCAGGCCAGCACGCGGCGCACCTTCTCCCCATCCCGGGTGTTTCGGGTCACGCGGCCCCGCTCATCGGTGGGCGTGGCCAGCACAGCGTCCACGGGCAGCATCTCGGCCAGGTAGCGCAGATAGATATCCGGCGAGGCGGACACAATGAGCACCACATCCCCGGCGTCACGATGTGCGCGCAGGCGGTCCACCGCCTGGGGATACAGGCGGGGCAGCAGCTGCTCCCGGCAGAAGGCGCGGCCGAAATCGGCCTGTTGCGCGGCAGTCATCCGCGCCAGAAAGGCAAGCGAGCGGCTCTTCCCCTCCTCCGGGGTGATGCGGCCGCGTACACCCCGCCAGGCGTTGAGGGCCTGGCCGATCAGGGCGAAGGGCGACAGCAGGCCGCGCTGCACCGCACAGCGGATGTAGCGCACGATGCTGTCCCCCGGGATCATGGTGCCGTCAAAGTCGAAAATGGCGATCGGTCGCTTGTCCATGCCGCCTCCTCATTTACATTGCGTGCTCCTATTGTAGCAGATGAACGGCGCGGCGGCCATGTGCTATAATGAACAAAAAACAGCATGGAGGGCACAAGTGGACACACAGGCATTGGTCCGGCAGTTCAAGGAGCTGCAGCAGCGCATGGGGGTATATCACTATGCGATGGGCATCATCAACTACGACGGCGAGACGGCCGCGCCCAGGCAGTCGGCCCAGGTAAGGGGCGAGGTGATGGGCGCGCTGTCGCTGATCAGCTACGAGCTGTTTATCAACCCGCAGGTGGAGGCCCTGCTGGACGCGCTGGAAGAGCAGCGCGGCAGCCTGGACCGGCAGACCGCGCGCGAGCTGCACCTGCTGCGCAAGGAGTACATGGAGACCACCTGCATCCCCAAGGAGGAGTTTGCGGCCTATGTGCAGCTGTGCAGCGATGCCGGCAGCATCTGGCGCGAGGCCCGGGAGAAGAGCGACTATCCCCTGTTCATGCCCTATTTGCAGCAGCTGGTGGATACAAGCAAGCGCTTCGCCGCCTACTGCAAGCCCGGCATGCAGCCCTATAATGTCATGCTGGATAAGTATGAGGAGGGCGTCACAACCGCCTACCTGGACGGCTACTTCGCCACGCTGCGCCACGAACTGGTGCCGCTGATACAGGCCATCGCCGAGAGGCCGCAGCCGGATGCCCCGTTCCTGCAGGGGGTATTCCCCGCCGACAGCCAGCGGCGCCTGGCGCACCGGCTGATGGCACTGCTGCATGTTGACCCCCAGCGCTGCACCTTGGGCGAAACGGCGCACCCGTTTACCAGCAGCTTCACCAAGTGGGACACCCGCATCACCACCCGCTACGAAGAGGGCGACCTGCTCAGCTCGCTATACAGCGTGATCCACGAGGCCGGGCACGGCCTGTACGAGATGGGCATCGACGATGCCCTGCAGCGCGGCCCATTGGCCAGCGGCTCCTCCATGGGCATGCACGAGAGCCAGTCGCGCCTGTACGAAAACATGATCGGCCGCGGCCGCGCCTTTCAGGATCTGCTGCTGCCGCGGCTTAAGGACGAGTATCCGGCTGCCTTCAACCAGGCGGACGGGCAGGCGCTGTACCGGGCCGTCAACCGGGTCATCCCCGGCCTGATCCGCACCGAGGCGGATGAATTGACCTACTCCATGCACATCATGGTGCGCTACGAGCTGGAGCGCGCGCTGTTTGACGGCAGCCTGGCCGTGAAGGACCTGCCCGACGCCTGGAACGCCCGCTACCGGGAATACCTGGGCGTGGCGGTGCCCGGCGATGCCCAGGGCGTTTTGCAGGATATCCACTGGTCGGGCGGCATGTTCGGCTACTTCCCCAGCTACTCCATCGGCTCGGCCTACGCGGCGCAGATCTACGCAGCGATGAACCGCCAGATAGACGTGGAGGGCAGCATTGCCGCGGGCAATATCAGCGCCATCAATGCCTGGCTGGGCGACAATATCCACCGCCACGGCATGATGTACCCACCGGCGCAGCTGCTGGAAATGGCCTGCGGCCAGCCGTTTGATGTGACCTTCTACACGGATTATTTGAAAAATAAGTATACGGCGTTATACGGACTGTAACACGGCCATCACGCGAAGGCGCCCCGGCACAATCGCCGGGGCGCCTTCATATCTGAATAGGGTGAATGAATTACTCCGCGTCCACCTTGGCCATGTGGCGGATGAGGTCAACCACCTTGGAGGAGTAGCCCCACTCGTTGTCGTACCAGGCGACCAGCTTGACGAAGGTATCGTTGAGCATGATGCCGGCACCCGCATCGAAGATGGAGGTGCGGGAGTCGTGGATGAAGTCGCTGGATACCACGGCGTCCTCGGTGTAGCCGATGATGCCGTCCCACTGCTTGCTCTCGCTGGCGGCCTTCATGGTGGCCTTGATGTCTTCATAGGTGGTGGGGGTGTTGAGGGTGCAGGTCATGTCCACCACGGATACGTTGATGGTGGGCACGCGGAAGGACATGCCGGTCAGCTTGCCCTTGAGCTCGGGAATCACCACGCCCACGGCCTTGGCAGCGCCGGTGGAGGAGGGGATGATGTTGGCGCTGGCCGCACGGCCGCCGCGCCAGTCCTTCTTGGAGGGGCCGTCCACGGTCTTCTGCGTGGCGGTGGTGGCGTGCACGGTGGTCATCAGGCCTTCCTTGATGCCGTACTTGTCGTTGATTACCTTGGCCAGGGGGGCCAGGCAGTTGGTGGTGCAGGACGCATTGGACACGATGGTCATGTCCTTCTTGTACTCTTTATGGTTGACGCCCATGACGAACATGGGGGTTTCCTTGTCCTTGGCGGGGGCAGTGATGATGACCTTCTTGGCGCCGCCCTTGAGGTGCGCGCTGGCCTTGGGGGTGTCGGTGAAGATGCCGGTGGCTTCGGCGACATACTCGGCGCCGGCCTCGCCCCACGGAATCTCTTCGGGGTTCATCTTGGCATACACCTTGATGACGTTGCCGTTGATGGTCAGCTCGCTCTTTTCGGCATTGGCGCTGATTTCGCCGTTGAAGCGGCCATGCACAGAGTCGTACTTGATCATATACACCATATAGTCCACATCAACGAAGGGATCGTTGATGGCCACAACCTGCATCTCCTTGGGATGCTCCAAAGCGGCACTGAGCACCAGGCCGCCAATGCGGCCGAAACCGTTGATACCAACCTTAATCATAAAAACCCTCCTTAGCAATCTGGGAATGGGTGCATACCCATACCACTTTATATTATACCCGATATATCCGCTGCCCGCAAGCATTCGATGATTAATTAACATGTCTTGTCTGTGCCTTCAAAAGCACAGCTCTGTGCAGCGAAAAGCCGCCCGGTGAGGGCGGCTTTCAGGTGTGAATCAATACTTGCGCTTGCGGGCAGCTTCCATTTTCTTCTTGCGCTTGACGCTGGGCTTTTCGTAGTGCTCGCGCTTGCGCACCTCTGCCAGGACGCCCGACCGGGCGCATTGACGCTTGAAGCGCTTCAGCGCGCTTTCCAGCGTTTCATTTTCCTTCACTCGTACTTCAGACACTCATATCCCTCCCTTCGCACATCTCGCCTTGGCCCACGCCGCTTGCACGGCGGATGGCGACCGTAAAACAATTATACCCCGATAAAGCATGATGCGTCAACTGCTTTTTTCAAATGGCCCGGGCCATCCTGCACGATTTCCCGTCCAGCCACACTACACAAACAGGATAGCGCTGCCCAGCACGCAAATGACCGCGCCGGCGATGTCGCGCGCGTGCAGCTGCTCCTTGAGCACAAAGCGGGAGATGGGCAAAATCAGCACCGGCATGGTGCTCATTAGGGTGGAGGCCACAGCCGCCTTGGTCATCTGCAGGGCAGCCATGGACAATACCACACCCAGCAGCGTGCCGATCACCGCGCCCGACAGGATGGTCAGCCGCCCATTGGGCGAGCGGAACACCGCGCCAAGGTCCTGCCAGCGCCGGCCTATCGCCAGCACCGCGATGATGCCCACCACCCCGCCGATCAGGCGGATCTGCGTTGCCCCCAGGGGGTCCACCTGGCCCAGCCCCATCTTGCTGGTCACATTGCTGAGTGCCTGGGCCAGCGCGGCCAGAAAGGCAAACAGCAGCCCGCGCCCCAGCGCAGGCGGGGCCTTCCCCTCCCCCTTGCCGCCAATCACCAGCATGATGCCGCCGATGACCAGCAGCATGCCAACGACCTTATACAGGCTGAGCGTTTCGCCAAACAGCAGGTAGCTCAGCACCGCCGTCAGCACCGGTGAAAAGGAAAAGACCAGCAGCGTCAGCCGCGCGCCGATGCTGAGAAACCCGCTGACCAGCAGGCTGTCGCCCAAAGAAAAGCCAACCACGCCCGACAGCAGCAGCCAAAGCCATGCCGATGGGTCGGCCGCGGTCGGGTACAAGCTGCCGTGCAGCAAAATATGCACCGCTGTAATCAGCACAAGCCCCAGAAAAATGCGCCCGGCATTCAGCCCCTGGCTGCTCAGGCCGACGCCGCGCCGCTGCATAATCACGCTGTTGATGGTCCACATCGCCGCGGCGCCCACCGCCGCCAGCGCACCCCATTGCTCCATATCATCCCTCCGCCCGTATCATAGCCGATTGATGTGCGCTGTCAATCAAAATATGCGAGTGATGCCGCTTTGGGTGAGAAACCAGCATGTACGCCGGGAGTTCAGTACCATTCTCTTTGACATCCGGGCGCTTTCATGCTATGTTTTTGCCAGCGGAATACACATACAAAGGAGCACTCCATGCTGCCCAGAATCATCCTGCTCACCACCGGCGGGACCATCGCCAGCCTGCAAACCGAGTCCGGCCTGGCGCCGGCCATGACCGCCCAGGATATCCTGCGCCTGTGCCCCGGTCTGGCAGGCCAGGCGCAGATCGAGGCCAGGGACGTCTTCTCGCTGGACAGCAGCAACATACAGCCCGAGGAGTGGCAGCAGCTGGCCCGCGCCGTGTGCGACGCGGCGCTGCACTGCGACGGCATTGTCATCACCCACGGCACCGATACCATGGCCTACTCGGCCTCGGCGCTCAGCTTCATGCTGCAGGGCCTCAACATCCCGGTGGTGTTTACAGGCAGCCAGCTGCCGCTCAACCACCCGCTGAGCGACGGCCCGGGCAACCTGAGCGAGGCCTTTACCGTGGCCACCCACGCGGCGCCCGGAGTGTATGTGGCCTTTCACCACAAGGTGATCTACGGCACCCGCGCGGTCAAGCTGCGCACGCTGGGCTTTGATGCCTTTGACAGCATCAATGCGCCCGCGGTGGGCTACTTCGATGCCGACGGCCTACACATGCAGCATGCCGTTGCCCCCTGCGGGCAGGTGTCGGTGTCCATCCCGCCTGAGGAGATGCTGCTGATCGAGCCCAGGGTGTTCCTGCTCAAGCTGATGCCGGGCACCGATCCTGAGATATTCGACCACATCATCCGCGCGGGCTACCAGGGCCTGGTGATCGAGGCCTTTGGCCTGGGCGGGCTGCACTACATCCGGCGCAACCTGCTGGACTGCCTGGGCGCGCTGAGCGAACAGCGTATTTTGACGCTGGTCACCACCCAATGCCTGTACGAAAAGGCCGACTTCTCCATCTACGAAGTCGGCCGGCATGTGCTGCAAAGCAGCGTATGGGGCGCCCATGACATGACCACCGAGGCGGCGCTCACCAAGCTGATGTGGGTGCTGGGCGACCGAGACAAGCGCCTGCCGCTGATCGGCCGCTGCCTGGCGCATGAGATGATAGAAGAGGCATTTTAACTTACATCGTATGGAAATCAGCTATCAGAATATCGTTCTGCGAGACATGATTGCGTCCGACATTGAGGACTATGTGCGCTGGAACACAACCGACACAAAGTGGTCCGACTATGACGCCCCGTGGGAGCCGGTGAGCGGTGATGCTGAGGCCGAAAGAAAAAGATGGACAAAGAGTTATCTGTCAGGCAAGGAGCGCCTGGCGGATGAACTGCGCCGGGGCTTTGAAATCGAATGGAACGGCAAGCACATTGGCTCGGTCAACTCGTATTTGATTGACGAAAAGTATGATTGGATACCTGTCCGTGAAATCAAGGATGGGCAAAGGGTTCACCGTGCCATTGGCATTGACATCTATGAGCCCGGCTTGTGGGGCAGAGGCATCGGGACGAACGCCCTGCGTGCATTTATGCAGTACTACCTTAAGCACGGCGTGGATGCCATCTACACGCAAACATGGTCCGGCAACGACCGGATGATTCGATGCGCCGAAAAAGTCGGCTTTATTGAATGTGACCGCCGTTTTGATGCCTGTGAGGTGGACGGCAAAAAGTATGATGCCCTGACATTGGTGTTTGAGCCGCACGAATAAGCTCATTAGGCACAGCACACAGCGGCTTTGCTGTTTTAGATGATCATCCATGCAGCCAAGAGCATCCAACGCCCACTCAGCAAAACCACTTGATTGTGGCCGGGTTGGGCTCATCCTCCACCGCCACGGCGCGCAGGCTCTGGTATAAATCGTCACACACCTTTTCAGCCACCTCGTCATAGGCCCGGGCGCCGGCGTTCAGGCCCAGTTGATCATAAGCCACTGCGGCTGCGCCGTAGAAATACAGCCCCAGCGCGTGGGACAGCGTATGCACCACCGCCGCGCCCTGCCCGCAGGCGCGGGCGGCTGCCTGGGCCGCTGGGTCGCCATCCAGCTCCCGGGCGGCGGCGTGGCACTCCTGCAAGATTAACCGCTTCACCTCGGGAAACTTGACCTGTCCATCCAGATAGCTTTGCGCGGCCAGCAGCGCCCGGCGCGGCCTGTCATCCCCCGGGCAGCGGCGCTCAAACAGCGGCAGCATGTGCGCCATGGCGCAGCCAAGACACCACCGGCGCAGGGTATCCTTGCTCTGGGTGTCCATCAGGCGCATCAGCGCCCGCACGGGCGGGTCCTCCCAATGGCCCAGGGTTTTTCGCAGCTTTGCCATCCTCTATCTACCTACTCGATGGGCACGAAGGGCAGGAACTTGTTGACATAGTATTTGCCCCAAGCCAGGGCCTCCCGCGCGTGGTTTTTAAGCCAGTACTCGGGCAGAATGGGGCTGCCGATCCCAGATGGATTGAGCCCCAGGTCGCGGGCAATCATAATGGCGCGGGGCAGGTGATAGTCGCTGGTGACGATCAGCACATCCTTGGTGCCGCCGGGCAGCTTGTAGATGGCCTCCTGGATGTTCTGCTTGGTGTTGAAGGAATGCTCATCCATCTGCACATCCTGCGGCTGGACGCCCCGGGCCACCAGCCACGCGCGCATCACCGAGGCCTCGCTGGCCGGCTCGTTGGCCCCCTGCGCGCCGCAGACAACGATGGGCCGCGGCTGCCGCTGGTATTCCTCCAGCGCCAATTGCAGGCGCATGGCCAGCTGCTTGGAGGGCTGCCCGTCCGGGTTTACCTGCGCGCCCAGCACGATGATGGCGCTGGTGGGGCCGGGCTTGGGCACCGTGTGCTCGCTGTACAGTTGCAGGGCAAACATGGCCACATAGGTCAGTATAAACAGCAAGGCCGCGGTCATCGCCAGCTTGATCAACACCATCAGGGGGCTCCTTCTCCTGCGTCGTCTTGCCATGGTTCTCCTCGTTTTCCTTACATCAGGCCCTGTGCAGCCAGGCTGAGGCAGCTGTCCGCCCCCACGATCAGGTGGTCATGCAGGGCGATGCCCAGCGGGCGCAGCATGTGCGCCAGGGCCTTGGTCATCTCGATATCCGCCCGGGATGGGGCGGAGTTGCCGTCCGGGTGGTTGTGGCACAGCACGGCACCCGCCGCGCCCGCGCGCAGCAGCGCGGAGACGATCAGCCGGGGGTACACCGCTGTCTCGCCCTCATCGCCTGCGGATATCAGGCTTTTGAGCAGCAAATAACCCTTTGTATCCAGCGCCAGCACATACAGGCGCTCATACCGCTCGCCCATCAGCAGGGCCCGGCAGTACGCCATGCGCAGGTCGGGGGTGGACAAGTCGGGCATCTGCGCCTGCTGGCTTTGCTGGTATACGCGCATCAGCGGCACCAGCATGCCAAGCAGCGTAGCGGCGTGCTCGCCAATGCCGTTTACGGCCATCAGCTCCTGCTTGTCCGCGGCCAGCACCCCGGCGATGGAGCCGAACCGGCCCAGCAGCGCCCGGGCGATGGGCTTGGTATCCCGCCGCGGGATGGCGTAGGTAAGCAGCAGCTCCAGCACCTCATGCGGCGCAAAGCCGTCAAAGCCGGCCCGCGCATACCTGTCGCGCAGCCGCTGGCGGTGGCCTGCGTGCTCCTCCATGCCTTTCCCCCCTTCCTTTCAGCAGTATAGCATAGCCACCGGGGCAAACAAAGGCATCCACATTTGACAATATGGCAAAAAATCTTCCGCACCTTGCAGGAAAAACAGGAAGTATGAAGAAATAGCAGAAGGTGGGGAGATGTTGGAAGATGACTCTCCTGTAACAAGAGCATTCTGCCATGATGGCATATAGTGGATAGGAGGAGGACCATGTCTGAACTGAACCTGGAATACCTTGGCATCATCCAAACGCCTGCGGTGTACCGCAACCTGCCCCCGGCCCGCCTGGTGGAGCACGCACTGCGCCGTCAGGAAGGCACCCTGAGCGAGACCGGTGCCCTGGTGGTCAACACCGGCAAGTACACCGGCCGCAGCCCGGACGACCGCTTCATCGTGGACGAGCCGTCCATCCATGATGAGATCGCCTGGGGCAAGGTGAACGTGCCGATCAGCCCCGAAAAGTTTGACAGCATCTACAAGCGCGTGTGCGCCTACCTGCAGGGGCGTGAGCTGTTTGTGTTTGATGGCTTTGCCGGCGCCGACCCCAGCTACCGCAAGAACTTCCGCATCGTCAACGAGCTGGCCAGCCAGAACCTGTTTATCCACCAGCTGCTGCTGCGCCCCACGCAGGAGGAGTTGGCGGGCTACGCCCCCGATTTCACCATCATCGCCGCCCCCGGCTTCCACTGCATCCCGGAGATTGACGGCGTGCGCAGCGAGGCGGCCATTCTGGTCAGCTTTGAGCGCAAACTGGTGGTGGTGGCGGGCAGCCAGTACGCCGGCGAGATCAAGAAGAGCGTGTTCAGCGTGATGAACTATATCCTGCCCAAGCAGGATGTGTTCAGCATGCACTGCTCGGCCAACATCGGCGAGGCGGGCGACAGCGCGCTGTTCTTCGGCCTGTCGGGCACCGGCAAGACCACTTTGTCCGCCGACCCGCACCGCAAGCTCATCGGCGATGACGAGCACGGCTGGAGCGACAAGGGTATCTTCAACATCGAGGGCGGCTGCTACGCCAAGTGCATCAACCTGTCCCAGGAAAATGAGCCCGACATCTGGAACGCTATCCGCTTTGGCGCGCTGGTTGAAAACGTGGTGATGGACCCCGACACCCGCAAGCTGGACTTTGACGACGACAGCCTGACGGAGAACACCCGCGTGGGCTACCCGGTGGACTTTATCGCCAACACCCAGATCCCCGGCGTGGGCGATCACCCCAAGACGGTGATCTTCCTCACGGCGGATGCCTTTGGCGTGCTACCCCCCGTTAGCAAGCTGACCCGCGATGCCGCCATGTACCACTATGTCAGCGGCTACACGGCCAAGCTGGCCGGCACCGAGCGCGGCGTCACCGAGCCTCAGGCCACCTTCTCCACCTGCTTTGGCGCCCCCTTCCTGCCGCTGCCCGCCGCCCGCTATGCCGAGTTGCTGGGCCAGCGCATCGACACCTATGGCGCCAACGTCTACCTGGTCAACACCGGCTGGGCCGGCGGCAGCTACGGCAAGGGCGGCAACCGCATGAAGCTGCCCCTCACCCGCGCCATGGTGACCGCCTGCCTCAACGGCGAGCTGGAGAAGAGCGAGTTTGTGCTCGACCCCGTCTTCAACGTGCTGGTGCCCACAACCTGCCCCGGCGTGCCCGACGAGGTGCTGGTGCCCGAAAAGATGTGGCAGGACAAGGCCGAGTACCAGAAGACCGCCAAGATGCTGGCCGAGCTGTTCCGCAAGAACTTTGCCAAGTATGCCAACATGCCCGAGGAAGTCATCGAGGCAGGCCCCAAAGCCTGACCGGTATCGGAATTATTACATCCATCAGCGGCGCGTCCGGGGTTGTCCGGGCGCGTCGCCTCTGTGTTTCGGTGATTTTATTATCACATTGTTTCGGCGGGCGCTTCATGCTATACTGCTGATGGAAATATATAGCATTCAATCTTGAAGGAGGAACCCATGCAAAAGAGAGTACTCGCCCTGTTGGCCGCCCTTGTTATGGTGCTGTCCCTCGCTCCATCCTCATTCGCCGGCGAGTTGACCGCCGAGCAGAAGATTGAGCAGCTGGTTAGCACGGTGCAAACCTTCATCGACGATCGTGAGTACACGACCTTTAAGTTCAATGGTGATAAAAACCAGTTCACCGGCGCCTTCACTCTGGATTCTGTTTTAGGTGAAGCCGATGTATATGTCTATATTTATGACGACATGGTGGCTGTGGACGCCACGCCTGCGTTGCGCGTGCCTGAAGAGTACCGCGACAATATCGCCATCTTTCTTACATTAGCTAACTTCGTCGAATCCTACGCCTATTTCCAGTTCAGCTATGAAAGCGGCTATATCTATAGCCATAATATGCAGTTGGTTGAGTCTGCCTTCCCAACCACCGACGAGATTCATGTGTTGATTCACGAGCCGATCCACGCCCTGGACAAATACGGCAATGGCATCAGCAAGGTAGCCAACGGCGCAGATCCGGTGGAAACCTACAATGCGCTCCGTGCAGAGATCGAAGCCCAGCAGGGCAATTAAGCCGCATCGCTCCGTACCCATCGCCGCCCAGCCGGGCGGCGTTTTTCGTGCCCAGGCTTTCAGGCTGTCTGAACAAAAGTGAGACGTGTATGATACTGGCAGAAAAGAAGTGCCCCCGGCACAAAGGAGAACGCCATGCAAAGGATTATCCCCAGCCTGTGGTTTGCAGACAACAACTGTGAGGAGGCGCTGACCTACTATTGCAGCGTATTCCCCCATTCAAAGATCATCAGCCTGACCCGCTACCCCGATGAGCACATTGACCCCCACTTTGAAGGCATGGCCGGCAAGGTGATCACCGCGGTATTCGAATTGGACGGGCAGCGTTTTATCGCGCTGGACGGCGGGCCGTACTTCCGTTTCAACGAGGCGGTGTCCTTCACGGTGGAATGCGCCGATCAGGCCGAGATCGACTATTACTGGGGCAAATTGTCCCACGTGCCTGATAGCGAGCAGTGCGGCTGGTGCAAGGACCGCTTCGGCCTCAGCTGGCAGATTGTCCCGCGGGAGATGGAGCGCCTGATTGGCACAGAGGCCGCCATGCGGGCCATGATGCAGATGAAGAAGATTCACATCGCGGCGCTGGAAGCCGCCGGGCAGACAGCCCCAAAGGAGGAGGAGGAGTAGGCATGGGCAAGATCACCGTGGCCATGTACCTGACGCTGGACGGCGTATTTGAAGCGCCGGCCTGGACCATGCCCTACTGGGACGACCAGCTCAGCGACTACCAGGACAAAGCCCAGCAGGAGGCCGATGCCCTGCTGCTGGGGCGCACAACCTATGAGGAGTTTGCCGCCGCGTGGCCGGGCAGCCGCGATGAGGGGGCAAAGTACATGAATGAAATCAAAAAGTGTGTACCCACCGCCACGCTGCACGAGCCGGCCTGGCAGGCGCAGCTTCCGAACGGCAACATTGAGCAGGAGATCCGCAGCCTGCGGGAGCGCCACAGCCTGCTGGTTTACGGCTCCGGCCAGTTGGTGCGCGCGCTGATGGGCTGGGGCCTGGTGGATGAATACCGGCAGATGGTGTTCCCCGTCATCACCGGCCAGGGCCGTCGGCTGTTTGACGGCGAGGTACAGCCCTGCGCCTTCCGCAAGGCGGACAGCGCCGTGACGCCCAAGGGCGTGGTGTTGACGACCTACAGGCGCTGAAACACCAAAAAGACAATACTGCCGCGCGAACAGTTCGCGCGGCAGTATTGCGTTAGCCAGGCAAGGGGTCAGCGCCTGGCCACATCCTCCCCCAGCCAGTAGCGGCGCATGGGCACAAACAGCAGCAGCCCGGCCACCACGGCAATGAACACATCGGGCACGATGTAGCCGCCATTGTATATCAGCGAGTACACGGCGCCTGACAGCCCATGCTCATTGGGCCACAGCGCATCCCAGATCATCCAGCCGGACAGGAAGTGGCACACAAACCGCAACGCGCCCACCAGTACGATGCCGGCCCCCAGCGCCACGGCGTCGTTCTTGATTTTGCCGCGGAATACCCGGGCCAGGCCATAGCTGGTGTAGGCCAGGACGTAGTCAAGCAGGGCGATGCCCACCATCTGGGTGATGTTCTGGCCGTAGGTGACGTTGCTAAAGCCGATCATCATCTGCAGCAGTGCGAACACAAAGGCGCTGAACAGCCCTTGCCGGGTGCCCCAGCGCCAGCTGATGAGCACCAGCGGCAGCATACTGCCCAGCGTGACACTGCCGCCAAAGGCCCAGGGGGCCTTGAAGGCAATAAACTCGTTGAGAACGGTGGCGATGCCGATGAGCACGGCGCTCTCCACCAGCATGCGGGTTGTCATGTCTGTGCGACGGTTGGCGGTTGTCATAAAATCCTCCTTCTTTTTCGCAGGAAAAAGCGCTCTGCCGGAAAGCAAAGCGCTCGCATGATAAACTGCTTTCCTACGCCGGCATTATCCGGATCAGGTTCAAGGGTCCCGGGACTAATCCCGATCTCAGCCGGCCAAGGCCAGCACCCCTGCCGCGGGCATCCGCGACAGGGCCATCATACCTGCCCAATCTCTCCCTGTCAAGTAGCGAACCACCAACGGGTTATGGTATGATAGGCCTGCGCTCCGGCCCTCATAATCCACCGCCGGACCGCCGGAGGATATATGCCCTGGTTTCAGAAAAAAGCACCGCCTCAGCCGCCGGACTCCATGAGCGCCATGGACCTGGTGCACGAGGCCAAGGTAACCGAAGACCCGGTCTACGCCTACGCCTGCCTCAAGCGGGCGGAGATTCTGGCGCCCGACAGCCTGGATGTGCAGCGCGCGCTGCTGCTGCTGGGCCGCCTGCACGAGCGGGACCGCCGCCCGGCGGACTATGCGCTGATCAAGTGCTATCTGCTGCACGCCTTTGAGCACCCGGAAAAGCACACCGAGGAGGAACTGGAGCGCATGGCACGCGAGCTGTTTGACGACAAGCGCCTGCAGACCTGCCTGTCCCTCGCCCCGGACGCGGAGGCCTTTTTGGAAGGGTACCTGGGCGACCTGTCGGCCGAGTACATGCGCGTATTCGTCGCCGGAGAAAGCAGCCACGCGCCCCGGGTGTTCGGGATGTCGCTCAAAAACCAGATGCCCAGCTACCTGGCCCGCCCGGCGGCGGATATCATCCGCAACGCGATGTCCAGCGCGTATTTGAGCGCGCAGGAGCAGCGGCTGGTGGCCCGTGCCTTTTACAAGGCCTTTTACCGGCAGATGAACGGCGATACCAAGGCGCTGGACAAGCTGCTGGGCGCCGAAGTATACCGCGCCCTCGCCTGAGCATGCACCGCAAAGCCCCAAAGGATATGCCATGATCAAGAAGATTCTTTCCGTGGTGCTGGCGCTGATCCTGATGGCCTCCTTCTACCTGTATGCGCTGCTGCGCGAGGATGAGGAGACAAAGCGCACCGACCGCTGGGTGGTGGCCGAGGAGGATGCGGCGCTCAGCGCCCGCGGGCCGCTGGAAAGCACCGACCCCCAGGCGCTGGCCAACGCCATGGGCATCACCCTTCCGCTGCCCCAGAGCCTGCTGACCGCGGGCGTGGCCGATGACAGCCACCACGGCTACTATGCCCGCCGCCTCACGGCCACCAACGGGCACAGCACCGTGTGGGGCGTGCGCCCGGCCTCAGCATCGCCCATGATCCGCCCGGCGGTGGTTGCCTTTGGCCAGTCGGACAAGACGCTGATGGGCTACCCGCTGCTTGCCGGGCAGGACGCGCAGTACCTGTACTATTATCTGGCCACCGACCAGGCGGCCTTTGTGCTCCGGCTGCCCCAGTCGGACAGCCAGCAAGCCCTGCAGGGCTTCCTCATCGCCCAGCCTGATTAACGCCTGAAAGGACCAACCATGCCCAAAAAACACGGTGTACTGTACAACATCCGCCAATTTCTGCCCTACTACAAGCCGCACTTGCGGGTGCTTACTTTTGACCTGCTGTGCGCGGTGCTGACCACCGCCTGCGAGCTGATCTTCCCGTTGATCGTCAGCTTCATCACCGACCAGGCCATCGCCGCGCCGGCCAGCATCACGCTGTCGTTTGTGCTGAGGCCGGCGCTGCTGTATGTAGGGCTGCGGCTGATTGACGCGGGCGCCTATTATTATATGCAGTCCAGGGGCCACATCATGGGCGCCCGGATTGAGACGGACATGCGTACCAACCTGTTCAACCATTTGCAGCAGCTGTCCTTCTCCTACTACAACAACGCCAAGATCGGCCAGCTGATGAGCCGCATGACCAGCGACCTGTTTGACGTGACGGAGTTTTCCCACCACTGCCCGGAAGAGTTTTTGATCGCGCTGGTCAAGATCAGCGTCTCCTTCATCATCCTGCTGGGGGTCAACGTGCCGCTGACGCTGCTGATCTTCCTCATGCTGCCCTTTTTGCTATATGCCACCTACAAGTTCAATACCCGCATCCGCCGCACCTTTGCCGCCGGGCGCTGGCAGCTGGGCGAAATCAACGCCCAGACCGAGGACAGCCTGCTCGGTATGCGCGTGGTGCAGAGCTTTGCCAACGAGCACCTTGAGAACGAGAAGTTCGGCCTGGGCAATCAGAAGTTTTTGCGCCTGAAGATCAAGCAATACCGCATCATGGCCGGCTTTCACATCACCACCCGGCTGATGGACGGCATCATGAACATTCTGGTGGTGGTGGCGGGGGCGATCTACCTGGGCCAGGGCCAAATCACCGCCGGCCAGTACCTGAGCTACCTGCTGTACGTCAACATGCTGCTGGCGGCCATCCGCCGGCTGGTGGAGTTTACCGAGCAGTTTCAGCGTGGCATGACGGGCATCGAGCGCTTTCAGGAGGTGATGGACGCACCGCTGGAGATCACCGACACGCCCGGCGCCCAGGAACTGACCGACGTGAAGGGCGAGATCCACTTTGACGATGTCAGCTTTCACTACGCCGATGCCGAGGACAGCCCGGTGCTGGACAACCTGACGCTCACCGTGTCTGCCGGGCAGAACGTGGCGCTGGTGGGGCCCAGCGGCTCGGGCAAGACTACGCTGTGCAACCTGATCCCCCGCTTTTACGATGTCACCGCCGGCCGCATCCTCATCGACGGGCAGGACATCAAGGGGCTGACGCTCAAAAGCCTGCGCAGCAACATCGGCATGGTGCAGCAGGATGTCTACCTGTTCTCGGGCACGGTGTACGACAACATCGCCTACGGCAAGCCGGGGGCCGACCGCGCCCAGGTGGAGGCCGCCGCCCGCCGCGCGGGTGCGCATGACTTTATTCAGGAGCTGCCCGATGGGTACGATACCTATGTGGGCGAGCGGGGCGTCAAGCTGTCCGGCGGGCAGAAGCAGCGCATCTCCATCGCGCGGGTGTTCCTCAAGGATCCGCCCATCTTGCTGCTGGACGAGGCCACCAGCGCGCTCGACAACGAGTCCGAGCGCCTGGTGCAGCAATCCCTTGAGGCGCTGACCCGCGGGCGCACCACGCTGACCATCGCCCACCGGCTGACCACCATCCGGGGGGCTGACGTCATCTGGGTGCTGACCGAAAACGGCCTGGAGGAGCATGGCACCCACAGCGAGCTGATGCGCAAGGGCGGCCTGTATAGCCGCCTGTACCAGATGTATGCAGCCGGCACCGCGCAGGAGGAAGCCGCCGCGCTGACCTGATGCCCGACCCAAGGGCGGATAATGAAATGGAGGACAACAGATGGACCTGATGTTTCTTGGCGCGGCGCGGGAGGTAACCGGCAGCCGCTATCTGCTGCGTACGCTGGGCAAAAACATTTTGATCGACTGCGGCATGGAGCAGGGCGGCGACACCTACGAAAATCAGGAGCTGCCCGTCTCCGCCCAGGCGGTGGACTGCGTGGTGCTCACCCACGCCCACATTGACCACAGCGGCATGCTGCCCAAGCTGTACGCGGATGGCTTCCGCGGCAGCATTTTTGCCACGCCGGCCACCGCCGCGCTGTGCGACATCATGCTGCGGGATTCGGCCCACATCCAGGAGCAGGAGGCCGAGTGGCGCAACCGCAAGGCCCAGCGCTCGGGCGAGCAGCCCTATCAGCCCATCTATACCACGGAGGACGCCGAGGGCACGCTCAACCTGTTTGTGCCCGTATCCTACGGCAGGCCGCAGCAGATCCTGGACCATGTGTCCCTCACCTTCTCCGATGCAGGCCACCTGTTGGGCTCGGCCTCAGCCACGCTGGACGTGACAGAGGAGGGCCAGAGCCGCGCGGTGGTTTTCTCCGGCGACATCGGCAACCTGCACCAGCCCATCCTTAACGACCCGCACTACCTGACCCGGGCCGACTATGTGGTGATGGAATCCACCTACGGCGACCGCGTGCACGGCGAACGGCCGGACTATATTGCCGACCTGGTGGACGTATTGCAGACCACCTTCGACCGGGGCGGCAACGTGGTCATCCCCTCCTTCGCCGTGGGCCGCACGCAGGAGCTGCTGTACTTCCTGCGGGAAATCAAGCAGCAGAACCTGGTGCGCGGGCACGAGGGCTTCCCGGTGTATATGGACAGCCCCCTGGCCATCAAGGCCACCGGCATCTTCAACACCAGCGCGGAGAATAACTTTGACGAGGAAATGAAGGCCCTGCTGCAAAGCGGCGCCAATCCCCTGAGCTTTGAGGACCTCAAGCTGGGCGTCACGGCGGATGAGTCCAAGGCCATCAACTTTGAAAAGCGCCCCTGCGTCATCATTTCGGCGTCGGGCATGGCGGAGGCAGGCCGCATCCGCCACCACCTCAAGCACAACCTGTGGCGCCCCAATGCCACCATATTGTTTGTGGGCTATCAGAGCGTGGGCACCTTGGGGCGGGCGCTGCTGGACGGCGCCAAGACGGTGCGCCTGTTCAACGAGGACGTCGAGGTGCACGCCCAGATCCGCACCCTGCGGGCCATCTCCGGCCATGCGGACGCGGACGGCCTGCAGGTGTGGGCGGAGAGCTTTCAGCCAAAGCCCACGCGCTACTTTGTCTGCCACGGCGAGGAGGGCGTAGCCGAGACCTTTGCCCAGCGCCTGACAGCCGCTGGGCTGACCCCCACCGTGCCCTACAACGGCGATGGGTGGGACCTGCTGCGCGACCGGCAATCCGAGGCCGGCAGCCGCATTCTGGTCACCAAGAAGGAGCGCAAGGCCGCCCGCAAGGCCCAGCGCAAGCAGACCGAGGCCGACTCCGCCTTGCAAAGCGCCTTTGACCGGCTGCGCAACGTGGTGGAAGGCGCCCAGGGCTACAGCAACAGCCTGAAGCGCAAGCTGGCCGAGCAGATCAACAAGCTGATCAACAAGTGGCAGTAACTGCCCAATATAGATAGCAGGTAGGAGGATAACCCATGAACTTCCAAGCCCTCAGCGCACCCCTGCCCCAGGATATCGAAAGCTACATTGCCTCTGGCCAGTGGGTCATCGCCCGCGAGATGATCGACACCCGCCTGACGCTGGACCTGCCCCTTATGCTGCGCCAGCGGCTGGAGGCGGCCCGCTGGTTCCTGGACAACCTGGCGGCCGACTACCCCCTCAACGAGACCGAGGTGTTAGCCGCCATCCGGGCCGAAATCCCGGACTATTCGGACGATGACTTCCGCCAGCTGCGCGACCTGGGGTGGCTGGATAGCCGCCGCATCGAGGGCCGCCGCATGTACTTTGAGGACACCGTGCCCAGCCTGCTCAAGGCCAACCCGGAGTTCGCCGCCCGCGCCGGCAAGCCCCTCAGCCCCAGCCGCCCCCTGCTGGACGAGGCCATGGCCATCATGAAGCGGGACGGCCACCTCAACATGGAGATGCAGCTGACCACCACGCTGCGCATCAAGGACGAGGCCTTTAGCCCCGGCGTGTGGCGCGTGCACCTGCCGCTGCCCACCCCGGCCCCCCAGCAGCAGGATGTGGTGATTGAGGATGTGCAGCCCACGCCCCGCCACATCGCGCGGGAGAGCGCGCCCCAGCGCACCGCCTATTTTGAGGAAAACCTCAGCGAAAACCTGCCCTTCACCGCCACCAGCCGGTATGTGCAGCGCCTGGTCTACTGCGATCCTATGAGCACAGACAACCAGCGCGTCATCTATCCCCAGGCCAAGCCCCCCGTCAAGGAGGACCTGGAGCCCCAGCTGCCCCACCTGTCCTTCACCCCCTACCTGACGGCCCTGGCCAAGGAGCTGGTGGGCGACGAGGTGATCCCCGTGCGGCAGGCCAAGCGCTTTTACGACTTCATCACCGGCCGGGTGCTCTACAGCTATGTGCGGCCCTACCAGCTGATCGAGCACGGCGCGGAGTATGCGGCGGTCAACCTGCGGGGCGACTGCGGCATCCAGGCGCTGCTGTTCATCGCGCTGTGCCGCATCACGGGCATCCCCGCCCGCTGGCAAAGCGGGCTGTACGCCGCCCCCGGCGACGAGGGCAGCCACGACTGGGCCTGGTTCTACACCGAGGCCTGGGGCTGGCTGCCGGCCGACTGCAGCTTTGGCGGCGCCGGCCGCCGCGGCGGCAACGCCGAAAGGCGCGAGTTTTACTTTGGCAACCTGGACCCCTACCGTGCGGTGTTCAACCACGCGTACATGGGCGCCTTCCAGCCCGAGCGCCTGCACGTGCGCCACGACCCCTACGACAACCAGCGCGGCGAGGTGGAAACCGAGGAGCGCGGCCTGCTGGGCAGCGAGTATCGCACCACCCACAAGGTGGAGGTCAAGCTGCTGTAAGCATTGTTCAACCGTTCTCATCATAAAACCCAGGAAGGGCCGTGCACACGCACAGCCCTTCCTCTTTGATACCAAGTCTAATCCAACCGAATATACGGCCTGATCTGCGTAAGCCGTCTGTCCCCGATGCCGGGGACATTTTTGAGGTCCTCGGGATAAAAGAAGGGGGATTTTTGCCGCGCCTGGATGATCTGCTGCGCCAGGTGCGGGCCGATGCCGGGCAGCTGCTGCAACTCCTTCTCGGTGGCTGTGTTGATATTGATGCCGCCCGACGCTTGTACAGCCACCGGCTGCCCCGCGGTGGGCACTGGTGCCAGCGCCATCACCTTGCGCTGCGGCGCATCAAAAAGCCCTGCCGCCAGCGCCAGGCAGAGCGCCGCGATCAGGGCGCAGGCTGCCAACAGCAGGCGGGGCAGGGCTTTTTGCATGCTCATGCGAACCGGTTATAAGGCTTTGACGATCTTCTGGCCGGCGGCGGTGTCCTCCACCGTGTAGCCCATCTCGTTGAGCTGGGTGCGCAGGGCGTCGGACTGAGCCCAGTTCTTCTGCTTGCGTGCCTCCACGCGCTGATCGGCCAGCGCCTGCACCTCGATAGGCAGCTCGCCGGGCTTTTTGCTCAGCAGGCCCAAGATGTCCGTCAGCTGGTGCAGCACATCGAGCGCGTGCTGGATGGCCGCCTTGGCGGTGCCGGCATGTACGCTGGTGTTGGCCGCGTAGACCACGTCAAACAGCGCGCCCATGGCCTCGGCGGTATTGAGGTCATCATCCATGGCGGCGTCAAAGCGGCTACGGCAGTCATCCACCTCGGCGATGAAGGCGCGGTCGGCCTCACCGGGCTCGCCCTCGGGTGCCGCCTGCAAGAGGAAAAGCAGGTTGTCCCGCGCGGTATACAGGCGCGTCAGGCTGGCGCGGGCCTGCTCGATGCTGTCGCGGCTGAAGTTGAGCGGGCTGCGGTACTGCGCCGACAGCATGAACATGCGCACGTCCTCGGCATCATACTCCTTGAGGATGTCGCGCACGGTGAAGAAGTTGCCCAGAGATTTGGACATCTTTTCGTTGTCGATGTTAAGAAAGCCGTTGTGCATCCAGTACTTGACAAAGGGATGGCCGGTGGCCCCCTCGGACTGGGCAATCTCGTTCTCGTGGTGCGGGAACAACAGGTCCCGCCCGCCGGAGTGGATGTCCAGCGTATCGCCCAGGTAGGCCATGCTCATGGCGCTGCACTCAATGTGCCAGCCGGGCCGTCCGCTGCCCCAGGGGCTGTCCCACGCGGGCTCGCCGGGCTTCTCAGCCTTCCACAGGGCAAAGTCGGCCGGGGCCTCCTTCTCGTCCTCCACGTCCACGCGGGCGCCTGCATCCAGGTCGTCCACATCCTGGCCGCTGAGCTTGCCATACTCGGGGAAGGAGGCGGTGCGGTAGTACACCGTGCCGTTGCTTTCATAGGCCATGCCCTTGTCAATCAGCTGCTGCACCAGCGCAATAATCTGCGGGATGTGCTCGGTGGCGCGGGGATGCACCGTGGCCGGGCGGATGCCCAGGGCGCCTGCATCCTTGTAATACTCGGCAATGAAGCGGTCGCCCAGCTCCTTGACGGAGATGCCTTCCTCGCCCGCGCGGCGGATCATCTTGTCGTCAATGTCCGTAAAGTTCTGCACCAAAGTGACCTGATAGCCCTTGTACTCCAGATACCGGCGAAGCACGTCAAAGATGATGAATGGCCGCGCGTTGCCGATGTGGAAAAAGTCGTACACCGTGGGGCCGCAGGAATAGATGCCCACATGCCCCGGCTTGACCGGCACAAACTCCTCTTTTTTACGGCTCTGGCTATTGTAGATCTGCATAAGTCCTCCTAAATCGCGATGATGGTTGTTTCTTGCTGTGGTTCACCCGCGCGCCGCGCCTCCTGCACAAAGTACTCCTGCGCGCTGAAGGCCGGCCCCTGATCCTGCAGGTGCTCATACTCGTCATTTTCGCGCAGGCGCCAGCTTTGCAGGGTATCGCGCCACTGGGTTTCAAAGATGCCCATGATGCGGCGGGCGATGGCCGGGTCCTTTACGGGGGCGGTCAGCTCCACCCGCTTATCCAGGTTGCGGGTCATCAGGTCGGCCGATGAGATGAACACCTCGGGCAGGCCCCCATTGCGGAAGATGTACAGCCGGGAGTGTTCCAGAAACCGGCCGACGGTGGAGTGCACCGCGATGTTGCGGTGCCGCGACAGCCGCAGGCAACAGATGCCGCGCACCAGCAGCCGCACCTGCACCCCTTCTTCCGCCGCAGTGTAAATGGCCTCGATGATCTCGGGATCGGACAGGCTGTTCATCTTGGCGTCAAAGCCGGCGGGCAGCCCCTGGCGGACGTTGTCTGCCTCCACGCGCAGGCGGTCGATGAAGGCGCTCTTCATGGCGTAGGGCGAGGCCAGCAGATCGCGCATGGGGAACGTGTAGTTATACCCCGTGATGATGTTGAAAAACGCGCTGGCGTCCTCCCCGATCTGCCGGTCACAGGTCAGAATGCCCATGTCGGTGTACTGCCGGGCGGTGGCATCGTTGTAGTTGCCGGTGCCGATGTGCACATACTGGCGCAGGCCGTCCGGCTCGCGCCGCACCACCAAGGTGATCTTGGAGTGCGTCTTCCACCGGGGCACACCGTAGAGCACGTGGCAGCCCGCCGCCTCCAGTGTCTTGCACCAGTTGATGTTGTTCTCCTCATCAAAGCGGGCGCGCACCTCCACCAGCACGGTCACCTGCTTGCCCAGCTGCGCCGCGCGGGCCAGGCTGGGCACCAGCGTGCTCTTGGAGGACACGCGGTACAGCGTCTGCTTGATGGCCAGCACATGCGGGTCCTCCGCCGCCTCGCGGATGAAGCGCAGCACCGGGTCGAAGCTGTCGAAGGGGTGGTGCAAAAACAGATCGCCCCCGCGGATGGTGCGGAAGATACTTTCCCCCGCGTATAACCGCGGGTCGGTGGCCGGCTTAAAGGGCTCGTAGCGCAGCGCCTCAAAGCCGGGCAGGCCGTGCAGCTCGCGCATCATAAAGCGCAGGTCCAGCGGGCCGTCCACCTCCTGCACAATGCGGGCGGGGGCCTCCAGCGCCTTTTGCAGCCGCCGCATGATCTGGGCATTGCGCCGCTTGGGTACCTCCAGCCGCACGATCTTGCCGTAGCTGCGCCGCTTGATGGCCTTGCGCATCTCATCCACCAGGCTGTTCACATTCTCGATGTCGATGACAAAATCGGTGTTGCGCGTGATGCGAAACGGCATCGAGCCAATGGGGTCCATGTAGGGAAACAGGCGGCCCAAGTGCATGGTGATCAGGTCCTCCAGCAGCAGGCCGCACACCGCGCCCTCCCCCTGGGGCAGCAGCACCACGCGCTTGAGGGCCGCGGGCACGGGCACCAGGCTCAGCTGCGGCAGACCGCCCTTGTCCGACTGAAGAAGCACCGCGGTGTAGATGCGCTTGGCCGCCAGCAGCGGAAAGGGGTGGCTGGGGTTGATGGTGCGCGGCGTGAGCACGGGCATCACCTGGGCGTCAAAGTAGCCCGACAGCCAGGTGCGCTGCTCCTCCCCCAAGTCATCGGGGGCAAGGATGCGCAGGCCATGCCCCGAAAGCTGCGGGATCACCTGATCGTTGTAGATGGCATACTGCCGGGCCACCTGCTTTAACACCATGCGGCGGATGGCGCGCACCTGCTGAAGCGGCGTCATGCCCGCCGGATCGATGATCCGCAGGCCGGCATCGATCTTGCGCTCCAGCTTGCCCACCCGCACCATGAAGAACTCATCCAGGTTGCTGGACACGATGGACAGAAATTTAGCCCGCTCCAGTGGCGGGTTGTGCGGCCGCTCGGCCTCCAGCATCACCCGGCTGTTGAACCGCAGCCAGCTGAGCTCCCGGTTGACAAAGCGCTTTCGATCCGTCATGTCGTCCCCAAGTTCAGGTAATGCGGGCCGTCAGCTTGATCAGCGTCAGCTGCGGCCGGTTAAACAGGCGGAAGGGCATCCACCAGGGGTAGGCCCCGGAGGTGCCCAGCCCCGGGCTGATGTACTCGGGCACCGCGTAGACCATGGCCAGGCCGGATACCTCCCGGTCGTCCGGCAGCCAGCCGCGCAGGCCAATATCGCCCTTTGGCACATACACCGGCCCGATCAGCGGCAGGCGCCACTGGCCGTTGTTCCAGTGCCCGGCCAGTATCAGCGACACCGTGCCCGGGAAGTTGACCGCCTTTCGCTCCAGGCGCTCGCCCTCGTGCAGGCCGGCGACCGCTGTGCCGTCCAGCGGCACATGGCTGAGCAGCACATAGCAGTCATCGGGCTTCATCTCCTTGCGGGCCTCGTCCGCCCGGGCCAGCACATCCAGCTGATAGTCCACCACCCGCAGCGCGGCCGCGTCGTCGGGGGCGTCGCTGCGGCTGGCGATCAGCTCGTCGCGCCGCTCCTGCAGGGCAAAGGCCGCCGCCCGCAGGTCGGTGGTGTACAGGCTGGCCGGGCTGAACCATATGTTGCGCCCCTGATAGACCACATTGTGCGGGCTGTCCAGATAAATGGCGCCCGCCTCCTCGGCCCGACGGATAAAATCCGCCTTGACCTCGCCGCCGCCCACGTGGCGGCCGCGGATGGCCTCCGGGTCGTCATCACCGGCAATCAGAAACACCGGCACATCGTCTGGAAACAGCGCCAGCAAATCCAGCAGCGGCTGTACATCACCGCTGCGGCCCACCATGTCGCCCGTCAGGCACACGGCGCGGTAGTTCTCCAGCCTTATCAGCTGGCGGATGCGCTGCTGCGCCTCGCCAAAGCGGGCGGCATGCAGGTCGCTGAGGTGCAAAATGGGAAAGCCCTCGTACACCTGGGCCATGCCCGCCACCGTGACCGGCTGGTGCACCAGCGTGGCGTGGCTGTTGTTGACAAAGTTCAGCCCCATCACCAGCGCCAGCGCAAAGAAAAAAAGAAGGATATTCATCAGGCAGCCGGGATGCCGCTTCCTGCGCGGCGCAAACAGCAACCTGTCCCGTCTCCTGCCCATTCACCTTCCCCTTCCTTAGATATCGCATTATATCACACGGCATTGGCCCGTGCAATGCGGCAACAGCGCCTGCAGGCCTGCCCGCGGACGGCCGCGCGCAAAAAAGGCGGGATAAATACAGGGGCAAATACCGCCGACCTTTGGGGGCCTGTCCCCTCTTCGCAGGAAGATTGACACAATGGTCGCCCATGGGGGCATGCTTGTGGATGCATACCCCTTGTGCTATACTAAACGCAGGTAAACAACATCTGGGCGGCGGGACCGCCGCAAGGGATCCGAGTACCTGGCAAAGGGGGAGCTGCCTTGCAATACAAACCGCCAAGCGATGCAGACCGGCACGCCTTTCATCAGGGGCAAAGCCACAGCGCGTATAAGATGCTGGGTGCACACCCTGTCCGGCAGGATGGGGAGGACATGTGGCACTTTGCCGTGTGGGCGCCCAATGCCCGCGCGGTATCTCTGACGGGCGAGTTTTGTTTCTGGGACAAGGTAAAGCACCCCATGGAAAAGCAGCACGACGGCACCTGGGAGCTGCGGCTGCCCGACCGCCTGTTTACGCCCCAGGCCGACCCCGAGCGCTTCAACTACCCGGACGCTGCCAGCAAGCTGCGCAGCTACAAATATGCCATTTTGGGTGAGGACGGCGAGGTGCACCTTAAGGCCGACCCCTACGCCTTTCAAAGCGAGCTGCGCCCCAATACCGCAAGCCTGCTGTGCGACCTGTCGGGCTATACCTGGGGCGATGACGAGTGGATGCAGCGGCGCGCCAGCTGGAACCCCTACCGCAGCCCCATCAACATCTACGAACTGCACCTGGGCAGCTGGCGGCGAGATGAATATGGCGAGATGCTCACCTACGGCGAGATTGCCGACCAGCTGATCCCCTATATCCAGGAAATGGGCTACACCCATGTGGAGCTGCTGCCCGTGATGGAGCACCCGCTGGACATGTCCTGGGGCTATCAGGTGACGGGCTACTATGCCCCCACCGCCCGCCACGGCCAGCCCCGGGACTTCATGCGCTTTGTAGACCGCCTGCACCAGGCCAACATCGGGGTAATCCTGGACTGGGTGCCCGCTCACTTCCCCCGCGACGAGATCGGCCTGCGCCGGTTTGACGGCACGCCCTGCTACGAGCATGTGGACCCGCGCCGCGCCGAGATGCCCCAGTGGGGCACCATGCTGTTTGACTATGGGCGCGGCGAGGTGTGCAGCTTTCTGATCAGCAACGCCTGCTTCTGGCTGAAATACTACCATGCGGATGGCCTGCGCTGCGACGCGGTCAGCTCCATGCTGTACCACGACTTTGGCCGGGAGGACGGCGACTGGTCGCCCAACCGCTACGGCGGCAATGAAAATCTGGAGGCCATCGCCTTTTTGCGCCGCCTTAACGAGGTGATCTACCGCGAGCACCCCGGCGCCATGACCATCGCGGAGGAGTCCAGCTCCTTCCCCATGGTGACCCAGCCCACCTACCTGGGCGGCCTGGGCTTCGGCTTCAAGTGGAACATGGGCTGGATGAACGACATGCTCAGCTACATCAAGGTAGACCCATACTTCCGCGGGGGCAGCCACCAGAAGCTGACCTTTTCGCTGCACTACGCCTTCAGCGAAAACTACATTTTGCCCTTCTCCCACGATGAGGTGGTGCACGGCAAGCACTCCATGCTGGATAAGCAGCCCGGCGACCTGTGGCAGAAGTTTGCCGGCCTGCGCGCCCTGTACGGGTACACCATGGCCCACCCGGGCAAAAAGCTGCTGTTCATGGGCAGCGAGTTCGGCCACTTCATCGAGTGGAAGGATGATGACCAGCTGGACTGGTTCCTGCTGGTATACGAGCGGCACCCGGACATGCAGCGCTATGTGAAGGCGCTCAACCGCTTCTACCTGGATCACCCCGCCTTCTGGGAGGTGGAGGACGGCTGGGACGGCTTCCAGTGGCTGGAGGCAAACGACACGCAAAACAGCGTGATTATCTTCATGCGCTGGGACAAGGCCGGCCGCGGCATCGTGTGCGTCACCAACTACACGCCGGTGTTTCACCCGCGCTACCGCTTTGGCCTGCCGGCCAAGGGCAGGGTGACCGAGGTGCTCAACTCCGACCTTAAGGAGTATGGTGGCTCCGGCCAGGCAAACGCCCGCCCCGTGGCCTCGCAGCCCATCCCCCATCACGAGTTTCCCTGCTGCGTGGACGTATGCGTCCCGCCGCTGGCAACTGTATATTTCACCTTTACCAGGCAAGAACATCAACCAAAACGCAAGGAGGAATAGCCTATGCCCCGCAAGAAAAAATGTGTTGCCATGTTGTTGGCCGGCGGCCAGGGCAGCCGGCTGGGCATTTTGACCCGCCACACCGCCAAGCCCGCCATCCCCTTTGGCGGCAAGTACCGCATCATCGATTTCCCGCTGAGCAACTGCTCCAACTCGGGCATCGACGTGGTGGGGGTGCTGACGCAGTGGCAGCCGCTGGAGCTCAACGCCTACATCGGCTCCGGCAGCCCCTGGGACCTGGACCTCTCCTCCGGCGGGGTGTATGTGCTTCCTCCCTACATGAAGGCCGGGGCGGGCGAATGGTACTCGGGCACGGCCAATGCCATCTATCAAAACCTGGCGTTCATCGAGCAGTTCAACCCGGACTATGTGCTCATCCTGTCGGGCGATCACATCTACAAGATGGACTATGCCGACATGCTGGCCCACCACATTGAGAAGGAGGCCGCGGTCACCATCGCGGTGCGCCAGGTGCCCTGGGAGGAGTGCAGCCGCTTTGGCATCATGAACACCGACGCGCAGGGCAACATCATCGAGTTTGAGGAGAAGCCCGCCAACCCCAAATCCAACAATGCCTCCATGGGTGTATATGTGTTCACCTGGCAAAAGCTGCGCGACCTGCTGATCAGCGACGAGCAAAACCCCGACAGCGACAACGACTTCGGCAAAAACATCATCCCCACCATGCTGGCGGATGGCGAGCGCCTGACGGCCTACAGCTTCAACGGCTACTGGAAGGACGTGGGCACCATCGAAAGCCTGTGGGATGCCAACATGGACCTCTTGCAGACACCCGTGCCCATCGACCTGCATGATCGCAGCTGGCGCATCTACGCCCGCAACATCGGCATGCCGCCCCACTACATCGCGCCCTCGGGCGAGGTATCGGGTAGCCTCGTCACCGAGGGCTGCGTCATCAAGGGCAGCGTGAAGGGCAGCGTGCTGTCGGCCGGTGTGCAGGTAGAGGAAGACGCCCAGGTGATCGACAGCGTGATCATGCCGTCGGCCCGCATCGCCAAGGGAGCCAAAGTCATCCGCAGCATCATCGCCGAGGATGCCGTCATCGAAAGCGGCTGCCAGGTAGGCGAAGAGGAGGGGGACATCACCCTGATTGGTAACAACACCGTGCTCAAGGCAGGCACCGTGGTGCCCGCCGGCCAGCAGGTCAGCAAGGAGGGGAGCACAACATGAAAAGGGATATTGTTGGGCTGATCTACACGGGGGAGCGCATCGACCAGCTGCGCGACCTGACGCGCATACGCTCCGTGGCAGCGCTGCCGGTGCTGGGCCGCTACCGGATGATTGACTTCATCCTGTCCAGCATGATCCACTCGGAGATTCACAACATCGGCATCATCATGCAGAAGAACTACCACTCTTTGATGGATCACCTGGGCAGCGGGCGGGAGTGGGACCTGCACGGCAAGCGCAACGGCATGACCATCCTGCCGCCCTACATGTCCCGCGACAATGTGGGCGTGTACGAGGGGCTGCTGGACGCCCTGCGCAGCAACATCGGCTTCCTGCGCCGCAGCAAGGAGCGCTACATCGCCGTCACCGACAGCCACATTCTCTTCTCGGTGCAGTACGAGAAGATGCTGGCCCACCACCTGGAAAACGGCGCCGACATCACGCTGCTTTACACCAAGGACCGCAGCGCCCGCCGCAACGGCGCCGGCCGCTACCTGGAGGTGGACGCCCAGGGCACCGTGCACCAGATCGAGTGCGACCCCTCCATCCCCCGGTATGAGAACACCTACATGTCCGCCTTCCTGGTGCGGCGCGAGCTGCTGATCGACCTGGTGGACCGCGCGGTATCCGCCGGCTACCACCACTTCACCCGCGAGCTGCTGACCCACATTCTTCGCGACAAGAGCTACAAGGTGTGCGGCTTTGAGTGCCCGGGCAGCGTGTGGGTGATGGACTCGGTGGAGAGCTACTTCAAGGCCAACATGGATTTCCTCGTCGCCGAAAACCGCGCCCGCATCTTCAACCCGGACAAGCCCGTATGGACCAAGCTGCGCGACGAGATGCCCACCCACTACATGGATGGGGCCGACGTCAGCAACTCCCTGATTGCCGACGGCTGCATCATCCAGGGGCGGGTGGAGAACTCCATCCTGTTCCGCGGCGTGCAGATCAAACCCGGCGCCAGCGTGAAAAACTGCATCGTCATGCAGGATGCCATCATCCAGCGCAATGTGGAACTGGCCTATGCCATCCTCGACAAACAGGTCACCGTGCGCGAGAATACCCGCATGATGGGCCCGGCAGGCTATCCCCTGGTGGTACCCAAAGCCTTGACAATCTGAAGCTGAACCTGTAACTTTTTCCCGGAACACCGATTGGAAGGAGTGAACCCAGTGAGGATTTTATTTGCCGCCAGCGAGTGCGTACCCTTTATCAAGACCGGCGGGCTGGCCGACGTGGTGGGCTCCCTGGCGCCGGTGCTGGCGCAAAAGGGCCACGACGTGCGCGTCATTTTGCCCAAGTACGCGGCGATCCCCGAGAAATTCGAGAACAATATGCACCACGTGGTGGACTTTGAGGTGCAGCTGGGGTGGCGCAGGCAGTACTGCGGCATCGAGGCCCTGGAGCAGGACGGCGTCACCTACTACTTTGTGGACAACCGCTATTACTTTGGCCGCAACTATATCTACGGCCTGGGCGGCGATGAGTACGAGCGCTTCGCCTTCTTCGCGCGGGCGGTGCTCAACAGCCTGCCGCTGATCCCCTTTGAGCCGGAGGTCATCCACGCCCACGACTGGCAGGCCGGCATGGTGCCGGCGCTGCTGCGCATCCAGTATTCCCACCTGCCTGCCTACAACAACATCAAGACCGTGATGACCATCCACAACCTGCAGTATCAGGGCATCTTCGGCATCCGGGATGTGCAGGATGTGCTGCACCTGCCCGACAGCGTATTCACTGACGACAAGTTAGAGTGCCACGGCGCGGCCAACTACCTCAAGGCCGGCCTGGTGTACGCGGATGAGGTCACCACCGTCAGCCCCAGCTACGCCGAGGAGATCCAGACCAGCTACTACGGCGAGCGGCTGGACGGCCTGCTGCGCGCCAAGCGCGACCACCTCACCGGCGTGCTCAACGGCATCGACACGGTGGAGTACGACCCGACGGGTGACCCCAGCATCGCCCAGACCTACTCGGTGGACGACATGTCCGGCAAGGCCGTCTGCAAGCGCGCCCTGCAGGAGCAGCTGGGCCTGGAGGTGCGCCCCGACGTGCCCGTCATCGGCATGGTGAGCCGCCTATCCAACCAGAAGGGGCTCGATCTGGTGGACTATGTGATCGCCGACATCATGCGCGAGGATGTGCAGCTGGCCGTGTTGGGCATGGGCGACAGTCGCTATGTCAACCTGTTCAGCTGGGCCGAGCAGAACTACCCCGGCCGCGTGGCCGCCCGCTTTGCCATGGATCACGACCTGGCGCACCGCATCTACGCGGGCAGCGACATGTTCCTCATGCCCTCGCAGTTTGAGCCCTGTGGCCTCAGCCAGATGATCAGCCTGCGCTACGGCACCGTGCCCATCGTGCGCGAGACCGGCGGCCTGCGCGACACCGTGCTCAGCTATAACGACTACACGAACGCCGGCAATGGCTTCACCTTCTTCAACTACAACGCCCACGACATGCTGCACACCCTCCAGCGGGCGCTGCACTACTACCACAACCGCAAGGACGTGTGGAAGACGCTGATGGAGCGCGGCATGAGCGGCGACTACAGCTGGCGGCACTCGGCCGAGATGTACATCTCGCTGTACCAGAGCATTCTGCCCGGCGACAACGGCTACGCTAAGCCCATTCAGGGCGATCCGCACGAGCAGCCGGCCCCCAAGGCCCCGAAGGCCCCGGCCAAAAAAACTGCGGCCAAAGCGGACGCCAAGCCCGTCACCGACCCCCACGAGCCCAAGCAGGCCGCCGCCAAGTCTGCCGCAAAGCCGGCGGCGAAGCGGACCACGGCCAAGGCCGCGCCCGCCAAGGCCACGGCCAGAAAGCCTGCCGCCAAGCCCGCAGCCAAGGTCATCGACCCGCACGAAAAGGCACCGGTCAAGAAAAAGCCGGCTGCTAAGAAGTAACACCCTGTTCGTTAACGATGAGGGCCCCGCAGCTTTGCGGGGCCCTTGCGGGTATTTGATAATAAAGGGAGCGAAGAACCTTACTCGTCCTCTTCCTCTTCGCGGACGGCGGATTCGACGATCTTCTTGGCCACATCCTGGGGCACTTCCTCATAGCGCTCAAAGGCCATGGTGAAGCTGCCGCGCGCCTGGGTGCGGCTGCGCAGGTCGGTAGCGTACTTGAACATCTCGCTCATGGGGATCTCGGCGACCACCTGCTGCATGCCGCCCACCTGATTCATGCCCATGATGCGGCCGCGGCGGGTGCTGACATCGCCCATGATGTCGCCCATGTATTCGTCGGGCACAAGCACCTCGACATGCATGATGGGCTCCAGCAGCACGGGGCTGGCATCGGCGCAGCCCTTCTTGTAGGCGATGCGGGCAGCGGTTTTAAACGCCATTTCGGAGGAGTCTACCGCGTGAGAGGAGCCATCGTACAGCTTGGCGCGCAGGCCCACCATGGGGTAACCCGCCAGCACGCCCTTGACGATGTTCTCGCGCAGGCCCTTTTCCACCGAGGGGATGAAGTTGCGCGGCACCGCGCCGCCCACCACTGCGTCCACAAACTCGAACTCGACGTTGGTGTCACCAATGGGGGAGAACTCGATCCACACGTCGCCGAACTGGCCGTGGCCGCCCGACTGTTTCTTATGGCGTCCCTGCACGGAAACCGTCTTGCGGATGGTCTCGCGGTAGGGCACCTTGGGGTCCTGCAGTACGGCGTTGGCGCCGAACTTGCTGGCCAGCTTGGAGCGGATCACATCCAGGTGCAGGTCGCCCTGGCCGGACAGCACGGTCTCGGTGGTCTCGGTGTTCTTTTCGGTTTTGATGGAGGGATCTTCCTCGATCAGCTTGTTGATGCCAGAGAACACCTTGTCCTCCTCGCCCTGCTTGGCGGCGTAGACAGCCTTGGAGAAGCCGGGCACCGGGTACACCAACTCTGCATAGCGGATGGGGGCAGCAGGATCGCACAGCGTATCGCCGGTGGCGGTGAAGGCCAGCTTGCTCAGCGCGCCGATATCGCCTGCGTTGAGCTGCTGGACAGCCGTCTGCTTTTTGCCGCGCAGCATGAACAGGCCGCCGGATTTCTCGGCCTTTTCTTCATTGGCGTTGTACAGCGCGGTGCCCGCGTTGAGCACGCCGCTCATCACACGCACCAATGACAGCTTGCCCACAAAGGGGTCGGCAATGGTCTTGAACACAAAGGCGGAGAAGGGCGCGTCGTTGACGCACTCGCGGGTCTCGGGCTCATCGGTCTTGGGGTTGATGCCCTCCACCACCGTGCCCGAAGGCCAGTTGAGGTAGTTCTTCATGACGTCCAGCAGCGGCGCAATGCCCACGCCGGTCACGGCGCTGCAGCACACCACCGGCACAATGCGGCCGGACTTCATGCCCGCGCGGAAGCCTTCCAGCGTCTCGTCGTGGCTCAGCTCGCCCTGCTCGAAATACTTCTCCAGCAACTCATCAATGGCCTCGGCGGACGCCTCGGTGATGGCAGCCACGTCCTCCTCCAGCTCGCCCTGCATGCTGGCGGGCACGTCCACCTGCTTGAGCGCCTTGCCCACGCCCTCAAAGGCCGTGCCTTCCAGCACGTTGACCACGCCCTTAAAGCCGGCACCCGCGCCAATGGGCACCACCAGGGGTACCACGCTGGTGCCGTACTTGTCGCGCAGCTGGGCCAGCACCTTCTGGAAATCCGCGTGCTCGCGGTCCATCTGGTTGATGATAAACATGCGGCTGAGCTGCTGCTTTTCGGCCATATCCCAGGCCTTTTCAGCACCCACGGTGATGCCGTTGACAGCGTTTAATACGATGCCCACCGTCTGCACCACGCGCACCGGACCCATGACCTCGCCCACAAAATCAAAATAGCCGGGGACGTCGATCAGGTTGATCTTGGTGCCCTTCCACTCCACGGGCGCTGCCGCCGCGTTGATGGATATGCCGCGCTTGTTTTCTTCGGCGTCAAAGTCGGTGGTGGTGTTGCCGTCCTCCACCCGCCCCTGGCGATCAATATGTCCCGCAGCGAAGAGCATCGACTCTGTCAGCGTCGTTTTGCCCTCGCTGCCGTGTCCCAGCAAGGCGATATTGCGGATTTCCTTTGGTTGATAGTCAGCCATGTCCAAACCCCCTCAAAATAATACACACTATTGCGTCTACGTAACGGACATTATTTTACCACAATGCCCCGCCCTTCACAAGTGCGGGGCACAGCATTCATCGCAATGCGCCTAAATCAAACCGATACGCGTCAAGGCTGGTAGCATCTCCCGCCGATCGTCAGCCGCCGGGTGCATCCAGCAGGGCCGTCAGCTCCTCCAGCGCCTCAATGGTCCATATCACCTGCTGGGGATGCACCACATCCGAGGGCACGCCGTGGGCTATACAGTCTACAAAATGCTCCATCTCGTGCAGATAGGCAGATGTGGGCGATACATTGATGCTGGTCTCCAGCGCGTCCTTCTTCTCATGCCACACCAGCCTGCGTTCGCCGCCCCCCTGCTCATAGGCCACCAGATTGTCGCCATCAAAGCACACCACCGCGCGCTCAAAATACACGCGGAATCCCATTGTAAAGGGCAGCGGCGCATTGTACCAGCTGGCCTCGGCACCGGCCGTGATGCCGGGATACGCGTAGCTGACCCGCAGGTACTCATCATACCCGACGCCCACATTTCCCCCGTGCTGCACGCAGGCGATATCGGGCTTGCCAAACAGGCTGATCAGGAAATACAAATCATGGATATGCAGGTCGAAGGGAATCAGGCCGCTCTTCTCCCGCTCAAACAGCCAGCTGGTACTGGACCATGCAGGCCGCTCGCTGAACCGGTGCAGCGCGATATCCAGCACCCGGCCATAGCGGCCGCTGCGCACCAATTCGGTCAGCGCCATGTATTCCTCCCAGAACAGCATCACGTGGGCCACATACAGGTGCACGCCCTGGCTTTGCGCAAGGTTAAACAGCCCCGTGGCCTCCCGGGCGCTCAGACACAATGGCTTCTCGCAGATGCAATGCTTGCCCGCCAGCAGCGCCTGGCGCACCTGATCTGCGTGCAAATGGGTTGGCGTGCACACGATCACCGCGTCCGCATGTGACTCCCGCAGCATCTGCGCATAGTCGGCGTAATATCTGGCCCCCAGCTCCTCAATCGCCGGTTGCGCATCCGCATCCAGCGTGCAGATGTCTGTGACCCGCGCATTGCCCATGGTGTGGATGTTATCGATATGCGTCTTGCCCATCCCGCCGTAGCCGATTAGGGCAAGTCTTACTTGCTCCTGTTTCATAATACTCAACCCTTCACCGCCCCGAATGATAACCCCCGAACCATATTTTTCTGCACAATCATCGCAAAAAGCAAGACCGGCATGATCGATACTGTACCGACCGCAGACATCTCTCCCCAGGCAACCCCCTGAATGGACAAGAACATCTGAACAATCGTTGGGGTGGTCACAGACTTGATGCTTGTCAGGAACAGGGCATAGACAAATTCATTCCAGGAGCTGATGATGCAGAAGATGGATGTAGCGATCAGGCCAGGCTGAACCACCGGCAGCACAATTTTGTAGAGCGTTTGGAGCGTGGTGCAGCCATCCACCTTCGCTGCTTCCTCAAGTTCCTTTGGGATTTCATCAAAGAATCCCTTCATCATCCAAACCGTAAAGGGGATATTGAAAATCATGTAGGTGATAATCAGCAACAGCCTTGTATCCAACATGCTACCGAAGCGTGCAATCACAAAAATCGGAATGACTATCGCAACGGAAGGGATCATGCGGACCGCCAGCAAAAAGAACATCAGCCCCCGCATCCGCTTCACCTTGAACCTCGAAAACCCATAGGCCGCCAGTGTGCCAAAGAACAAAGCTAAGAACGTAGTTGAAAGGGAGACGATGGCGCTGTTGATCAAAAACTTGCCCAGATTCTTCTCCGCGAACACACTGACATAGTTTTCAAACACCGGCTGAAAAATCCACACCGATGGATCATAGGTATATATTCTTTCCTTCAGGCTGATGATGATCATCCAAAACAGTGGGAACACCGCCCATATGCTCATAAGGATAATGCCTACATAGGTGAAGGTCTGCTTTGCACCACGAGAAGCCATAAGCCGCCTGCGTGCCCGAATCTCCTCTGCCCGCATGTCTTTATCCTTTCTCTTCGCTGCTCATCAGCTTGATCATGCCCAGGCTGATGATACCGACCAGAACAATGAGAATAACCGAAATCGCCGACGCACGGCCAACCAATGTCGTCACGCCAAAGCCCGTCCTGTAAATATGAAGGCCAATGAACTCGGTGATGTTACCTGGGCCACCCTGCGTGAGCACATAGGGCACATCGAACATTTTCAGCATGTCAATGCTGCGAAACAGCAGCGTCAGCAGGATGAGCGGCTTGAGCATTGGCAAGGTTACATACATCAATACCTGGCGGCCATTGGCGCCATCAATAACTGCGGACTCGTACGGTTCCAGAGGCAGTGACCGAAGCCCCGCATATAACGTCAGTGTAACATAGGGCGTCATTGACCATATATTCACCAGCAGCACAGAGGGCAGCGAGTTATCCTTATCCAACCACACCACACTGAAATTAAAGAGCTTTTTCAAAAAATAGTTGATGACCCCAAACTCAGCGTTCAGCATAAGTTTCCATATCTGCGAAGCAATACTGGGAGTCATGGCGATGGGAACTAATAAGCAAGCTATTGCGAGGCCCCGGAACTTGATGTCCCGATTGAGCAAAGAGGCGCAGAAAAAGCCTATCAACATTTGAAGAACCGTCGCAACAACCATCATTCCTACGCTAATGCCCAGGGAGTAATAGAGCAATTTGTTTGTGCCAAACAGCAGCCGGTCATAATTGCGCAGGCCAATCCATTTGAAGCTGTCTGCCGGCATGGCAAGTTCATAATTAGTGAAGCTGAGAAGCACAACCGCAATGAAGGGAACTGCCACCAGTAACACCATAACGACCATTGCCGGCGCGACAAACGGCATATATCGGCGGGTATTATGCAAATCCCGCGAAGTGGCGCGTTTATCGGTGTGAATGGATACGCCGTTAGACATTTGACCTCCCTCTTCAATCCATAAGGCCTGTGGAGCCGGTGTTTTACCACCAGCAGGAACCGGCCCCACAGGCCTTTCTCACTGTTTCAGGTGTGCCTTGGTTCACTTGTCCTCAAGGAATTCCACCATTTCGGCCTGTGCCTGGTCACAAGCTTCCTGGATGGTCAGTTCTTCAATCATTGCCTTGGAGATGTAAGTGCCCGCAATCGCCATGATGTCATTGGTGTATGTAAAGTCCGGGTTGTATTTTACCCCGCGGTCGATCAGAGCCAGTGCATGATCCAACGCCTCAAGCTGTTTGGGATAAGTCCAGTTATTCGCGGCCAGCACTTCATCGGTATAGATGGAGGTCCGGCAGGGAATGCCACCATTTTCCACGTAGGTTTTTGCGGTTGGCTTGCCCGTCATATACACGATGAACGCCCAAGCCAAATCAGCCTTTTTGGAGTCGGCGGGAATCGTAAAGTTCCAGCCGGCAAGAGCGCCACTCTGACCTTTAGGTCCATCAGGCGTTGGAACAAAGTCAACCACTTCAGATATTGTGCTCGTGCTGGGATCAATCACCTTCCCGGTCAGGGCGGTAGCATCCAGCCACATAGCCGCCTTGCCCTGGATAAAGGCAGACAGGGCTTCCTCGTGGGAGTAAGTGGTCACATCCGGCGGCGCGTTCTTGAGGAGTTCTACAAAAAACTCCACAGCGGCCATCGTATCCGGGGAATTGAATTCCGGCTCAAATGTAGTCGGGTTTACGAGTGCCGAATCGGTAAAGGCATAGGCTACTGACATGAAGCCAGACCCATTCTGCCTGCCGGATGCTGCGCGCATGGAGACACCATACAGCCCCTCCTCCTTGCCGTTAAAGAAGCGGGCCAGCTCAAGGAACTCATCCATCGTCTTCGGGGGCTGCTTCCCATACTTCTCAAACAAATCGGTACGGTAGCCCACATAACGGGTTTCACCTGCAATCGGAATGCCCACCGTCACACCCTTGGACGTGCCAATGCCCTTGCTATATGCAGGGAGCAAGTCCGCATAGTCATACCATTCAGGGGTTTTAACGGCATCTGCAAGGTAGTCATCCACAGGAATGATAATCTGTTTTCCGTAGAATTCGGGGATGCTGGCTGCATCGACGGCAAAAATGTCATAGTTGCCGGCCTTGCCGGTGCCCTCAATAAGGGCCGTGTTCTTGAGGGTCCCATCGGTGATGATGCGGAAATTGACTTTGACGCCGGTGAGCTCTTCAAAATCCTTATAATACTTCAGCATAGCATCGATGGAAGGATGTGCGCCAACGAGCAGATTCAGCTCTTGGCCCTCATATTGCGATTTGATGTGTGCTCCCCAGGCTTCAACAGTAGATATGTCGGGCGCGGTTGCAAATACACTTGGCACAAGCGCAAGGATCAGCAACAGGGAAAGCAGGAACGACAGGTTTCTTCTTGCGGTTTTCATAGTTTCCTCCTGATAATAATCTTACGCCGATTCAGCACTGAATCAGCATAGAAGCGGAAGTAAAAAGTCGCGCGCATCCTGGATAATCCGCGCTACGGGGTTTTCCATCATCGGCGGGTCACATTCCAGTTCCCGCTCGATGGTCACATATCCTTGATATCCAATTTCTTTCAGCTTGGCTATAAACATAGGAAAGTTGACAAGGCCTTTTCCAATATCAACTTCCTTGCCTAAGCTGAACCCGTCGGTGGGGTACAAAGCATCCTTTGCATGTACCCCACGTATATATGGGGCAAGTATGCTGACTGCATCTACAGGGTTCGCTTTTCCGTAGTGCAGAAAATTGGCAGGGTCAAAATTTACACCGACATTCTCGCTGCCTCTGCGACGCAAATCCTCAAACATGCGCAGCAATGTTGTCGGCGTTTCCTGGCCAGTTTCAAACAACAGCACTTGTCCGTCTTTTGCCAGCCGTTTCGCTATGAGGTCAACAGCCACAATCGTACCAGTATAGAGCGGATCGTTAGGATCTTCTGGGAGGAACCCGAGATGTGTAGCAACATACTGGACATCCAGCGCTTTAGCAAACTTAGCCCCCTCTAAAACCTGTGTAATTCGACGATCTCTATATGCCTCAGGCACAAGCCCCACTGATATTGGCCCGTCGTAGAAATTCCATGCCACAGGCGGATCAAAGCCAGCCCAGAAGTGTGTTAAAACAATACCTGTTTCTTCCAATACATCTTTCAGCACCTGAAGCCATTGGTCAGTGTAATAAGCCGGCGTCCAGAATGATAACTGAATATTGTCAAACCCCATCGCCTTAATGTCCAGAATACGCTCTCGTATCTTGTCTTCCATCGCCAGCACAATCCCAAGCTTCATCGGCTTATCCTCCAAACTAAAAGCTGAAGTCACACCAAAAATAGTTCCCCTCGCATGTCCTTCCCAAACTCAAAATGGTGATCCATATAATAACCGGCAGCCCCCTGCAGCTCAGCGCTCTCATCCACCTTGGCAAACCGTATATCAACATCTGAAGTGAATTGCGAAAAACCAATGGTGCTGACCGCATCCCTTACGTGGTTCAGATAGGGGACCCCCAGATTCATCCCATAGCCGCCAATCACCACTACTTCCGGATGAAAGAGCGAAATCAGGTTGCTCAGGCCAAACGCCAGACGCTGCGCCAGTTCTCGAATTACCTCTAATGCCTGCCCGTTGCCATGGCTGGCCAACTCGCCCACGTCCCTGAACTGGACTTCCCTTGTTGCAGGAACCTGAGCCTCCAGCCCATAGGCTTGCACCATCTCCTGCAAGACACCTTCCCCAATCATGCGCTCTATGCATCCCTTGCTACCACAACTACAGGCAGGCCCATTCCGATCAATGGACATATGCCCAAACTGCATAGCCATGCCATTCGCACCACGCATCATCTGCCCCTTATGAAGCCAAACAGCCCCAACGCCTTTTCCGATATTCACAAAGATGCTATTTTCCTCCTGCGTCTCACTGGCCAGGTTCTCGGCATAGGCATAGCACGCGGTGTCATTCAGGATAGCCAACGGCGTCCTTGGCAACAGCTCTCGCAGGCGCAGAATATTGTTTCCTTCATTTTCGGGCCGAAGGACGGTAGAAACAATTTGTTGTCGCTTATCATCAACGATGGAGGGAACTACAATACAAACCCCTAAGATACGCCCCTTCATCGGCTCCAAGAGCGCGTTCTCCTGCAACAAGCATACTGTCTCTGCTACATGATCGTCATAATCTGAAAGGTGCCGCTCAACCCGCTCGATAACCTCCATCCGGGTATTCACCAGCGCTCCGATCAACTTATTGCGATACCAGGAGACGACATGAATATAGTTATGATCGGCATTAACAGCCAAAATGCTGGGCTTCCTCCCCATGGCGGTATTGACATCTATGCCACATTCAACAAGGAAACCATTGTCCAGCAGTTCGTCCACCATGTCCGAGATGGTGGTTTTACTCAGATTCGTATATTTGGCCAACTGAACCCGTGAATTGACCAACTCACGGCCAATAAGCGAATAGATTGTCTTGATGTTGTCATACCGGAGGGCGAGTCGGCTGCTCGTCTGCATAGCAATCCTGCTTTTAAATTAGTTCGTCCATTAGACTAACTATATGATAGCATTGTATTCTGGATTTTGCAACACACAACAAAAAAATCTACAGCACAATGTCCATGCCTGCGGAGATTGAATGAAGGAACAAGTGCGCAGTTAATCTGAAGCTTTTTCCTTCCCGCAAAGCCGAAAGAAGAAAACTAAACAACACTTATATTGACTGGAAATCAAAATAGAAGGAAGAGCTCCAATTCATGGAATCACTTCTAAGGCGAATTGAATATTAATGCACTTCTGCAGACGAGAGCCTCTGTTCCTCCCGGCGCCCCGCCCGGCCGCTCAGATAGGTGGCCAGCAAAATGACCGCCCCGCCCAGCATCTGCCTGGGTGTGAAAGGCTCTTGCAGAAAAAGGGCGGAGCCAATCACGGCCACCAGCGGGTCGATAAAGCTGAGGATGGCAATCTCCCGCCCTTTGAGGCCCTGGATGGCCGTAAAATACAGGCAGTACATCAGCCCTGTGTGCACCAGCCCCAGCGTGAGCAGCGCCAGCAGCGCGCGCCCCGCCAGGGGCTGCGTGAACGCGCCCCCGCCCAGCAGCACATAGGATACCAGCACCGCAATGGCCGCGATGAACTGCAACAGCGTGCGGTGCACGCCGCCCACATCCTTGATCAGGCGGTTGAGCATAACGACAGAGGCATACAGCATCGCCGCCAGCAGGCCGAGCAGCACGCCCAGCGCCGGGTTGGCGCTGCCGGCACCCGAGGTATTGACAATCAGCGCCAGGCTCAACATGGACATCAGCAGGCACAGCAGTTGAAACCGGCTCATCTTTTCGTGCATCAGCAGGGCGCTGAGCACCATCACCAGCAATGGGGCGATGTTGTAGCTCAGCGTCGCCACGGACACCGTGGTGTAGCGGTACGCCTCAAACAGGGCCACCCAGTTGAAGCCCATCAGGGCGCCTGACAGCAGCAGCAACCCGCCGCCCCGCAGCCCGCGCAGGCGCACGGGCTTGCGCACCAGCGCCAGGTACAGGGCGATGGCCGCAGCCGCCAGCACCGCGCGGGCCAGGGCAATCTCCCCGCTGGTCAGCGGGATCATCCGCACAAACAGCCCCACCGTGCCAAAGGTGGACATGCTGAGAATCATCAGAAGCTTCGATTTCATGTGCTGCTCGATTCTTTGTTTGATGTGGCCGCCTGCCACTCCTCCCGCAGCAGGGCATAGTAGGCCATGTCTGCGGCGCGGCCCTTGATGAACACGCTGCCCCGCTGCACCCCCTCCAGGCGAAAGCCGGCACGCTCCATCACCCGGCCGGAGGCAGGGTTGAGCACGTCATGCCTGGCCTCCACCCGGTGCAGCCCCAGCGTGTCAAAGGCAAAGGGCAGCAGCGCGCGCAGCGCCTCGGTGGCCAGGCCTTTGTTCCACAGGCGCCGGGCGATGGAGTAGCCCACCTCGCCGGTGCCTTTGTGCGCATCAATCCACTGAAAGCCGATGGTGCCGATCATGCGCGCCTCGCCCTTGAGCTCTATGGCAAAGCTGCCCGGCCCGCCGCGGCGGTTGCGCCGGATGAGGCTGTGCAGCGTATCCCGGCTGTCGCGCACGCTGGCATGGGCATCCCACAGCACGTAGCGGCAGTTTTCCGCATCCCGGGCAAAGGCATATAGGTCATCCGCGTCCCCCATGCTTGGCGGGCGCAGCAGCAGCCTGCTGGTCTCCAACACCGGCAGGCTGCGAAAGGCAGCGCGCAGCCGTTCCAGCGAGGCTGCTTCCTCCTTCATCTCCTCCGGCAAGGTAAATAGCCCTTGCAAAAAATGCATCATTCAGACATATGGGACACTTAGGGGCGCCCCGGCAGTTTCCGGCGTATTTCTGGTGGTATAGGGTGAGCGCGCGTAGCGGATGGCCCCGTCAATCGCCAGCCACAGGCCCAGCCCAAACAACACAATCAATATCAACAGCCAAATCCGATAGGCTGCGCTGCGTTTCTTTTTCATGGGTACCTTATCCTTTCGCGGCATATCAAACGAAAACGGTAACGCAAGGATGGACGCAGGATTTTTTCGTCTGCGTGAAGCCAAATAAGGAAGGCGTAGTGGCGCTACGCCGACCGAGAGAGGCAATGCGCAGGCGGAAAAAGACAAGTTCCATTGCAGCGTTAAGGTTTGAGTTTGGTATTAGCAATAGGTTGGCGCGCCATGCGCCTGAAAGGCGGCAGCCCGTCTCCGTAGCGCGGCTGCATGCGCTGCGCCAGCGCCTGCTGTGCCATCAGCAGGCCCAGGCAGGTCTTGGCATCGCGCAGCTCGCCCGCCATCACGCGGCTGACGGCCTCCGTCAGCGGGATTTTCATCAGCCGCAAAAACTCATCTTCATCGGCATGCGCCTCATGCTGCGTCAGGTCGGTCGCCAGGTAGAGGGCAATCTGCTCGGTGCAAAACCCGGGCGTGGTGATGACGTGGTTAAGCTTTTGCCAGCGGCCCGCGCGCAGGCCGGTCTCCTCCTCCAGCTCGCGCTTGGCGCAGCTGAGCGGGTCCTCTTCAGCGTAATCCAGCTTGCCCGCGGGGATCTCCCAGGTGAACAGATCCAGCGCCACGCGGTGCTGGCGCACCAGCGTCACCATGCCCAGCGCATCCACCGGCACCACGGCGGCAGCCCCCTTGTGCAGCACAATCTCCCGCGCGGCCTCGCGCCCGCCGGGCACGGCCACCCGCCACTTCTCCACCCTGATGATGGCCCCGTCATAGATGGTCTGCCCATCCAGATATACTTCCCGCAGGCTGTCATCGCCGATCATGCGCAAGGCTCCCCCTTTTCAGATTCCACTCGTTGTTGTATTCGCCGTGTCAGGAGGATTTCCTGCCCCTGGCCGGTGCTTGACACCGTTTCCCGCCGCCTCTATCATGGCAGCAGAGAGAAAAAAAGGAAGTGCTGTCATGAATACCCCCATAGCCATCGGCCAGCATCTGTTCGCAGGCTTTGCGGGCACCCGGGTGCCCGAGGATTTTGCGCATTTGGTGCATGAGCACCACATTGGCAACATCGTCCTCTTTGCCCACAATGTAGAAAGCGCGCCCCAGCTGAAAACTCTGTGCGCTCAGCTGCGCGCCCTGGTGAAGGAAGCCACCGGGGTAATCCCCTTCATCGCCATCGATCAGGAGGGCGGCATCGTGTCGCGCCTGGGCGAGGATGCCGCCGTGGTGCCCAGTGCCATGGCGGTGGCCGCCACCAATGACCCGGACAGCGCCTATCAGGCCGGCCTGATCACCGGCACCGAGCTGCGGGCCATGGGCATCAACTTTGACCTGGCGCCCGTGCTGGATGTCAACAGCAACCCGGACAACCCGGTCATCGGCGTACGCAGCTACGGGCAGGACCCGGCCCGGGTATCGGCCTATGCCATCGCCATGATGCGCGGTCTGGCGGAGGGCGGGGTGCTCAGCTGTGGCAAGCATTTCCCGGGCCACGGCGATACGGCGGTGGATTCCCATGTGGGCCTGCCCGTGGTGGACAAGGCCCTGGACGCGCTGGAAGCCTGCGAGCTGGTGCCCTTCCGGGCGGCCATCCAGGCCGGGCTGCCCGCGGTGATGAGCTCCCACATCCTCTTCTCCCAGCTGGAGCCGGACAAGCTGCCGGCCACCATGTCCCGGCGGATTATGACCGGGCTGATCAAGGGGCAGCTTGGCTTTGACGGCCTGGTGCTCAGCGACTGCATGATGATGGGCGCCATCGCGGACCACTACGGCACCGTCAACGGCATGGCGGCGGCGCTCAAGGCGGGGGTGGACATGGTGTTCGCCTCCCACAGAGCCGAGCTGGCGGGGCAGGCCGCCCAGGCCATCGCCCAAGCATTGGCTTCGGGCGAGATGGACCAAGCAGAGTTCGCCGCCTCCACCGACAAAATCCTGCGATACAAGGCCCAGGTCGACCGGCTGTCCACGCCGGATATCGCCTGTGTGGGCAGCCCGCAGCACCGGCAGGCCGTTGCCCGGCTGTACGAGCGATCGCTCACTGCGGTGCAGATGCCCGCGTGCGGTCTGCCGCCCTTGGGGGAGAGCCCGCTGTTCATCGCCTGCCCGCCCTGGCAGGTGACGCCGGCCTCCAGCGCGGTGCGCGGCCCAGCCTCCTTTGCCGAGCACATGCAGGCCGCCTTGGGCGGCGGCATGGCGCTGATGCCGGCCGACCCGGATGATGCGCAAATCGATGCACTGGCCAAGGGCGCTGCCGGCCACAGCTGCCTGATTGTGGGCACCTACAACGGGCACCTGCGCCCCGGCCAACTGCGCCTGGTAAAGGCACTGGGCAGGCTGGGCCTGCCCATGATCTGCATAGCGCTGCGCAACCCGTACGACCTGGCGCACCTGCCGCCCCATGCGGCGGGCATCGCGGCCTATGGGGCCAATGCTGGCGTGATGGCCGCCCTTCAGCGGCTGCTGCGCGGCGAGATCAGCGCGCCGGGCGTATTGCCTATCCAGCTTGCAAAGTAAAAACCCAGGAGGGCAACATGGCATATGTGATCGGCCTGATGAGCGGCACCTCGCTGGACGGCGTGGACGCCGCGCTGGTGGACATCAGCGAGGGGCAGACCAAGCTGATCCATTTTGAAACCTATCCCCTGACCGACGACACGCGGCAGCGGATTCTGGATTGCTGCTCGCCAGAGCGCTCCAACATCGTGCTGGCATGCAGCCTGAACGTAGAGCTGGGCCGTCTGTTTGCCGATGCGGCCATGGCCGTATGCAGGGGTGCGGGCATCCCGCTGGCGCAGGTGCTGTGCATCGCCTCCCACGGGCAGACCGTCTACCACATCCCCCAGGATGAGGGCGGCTGGCTGGCCTCCACCCTGCAGCTGGGGGAGCCGGCCGTGATTGCCTACGAAACCGGGGTGCAGGTGGTGTCGGGCTTCCGCGCGATGGACATGGCGGCCGGCGGCCGCGGCGCGCCGCTGGTGCCCTATACGGAGTATCTGCTCTATCGCTCGGAGATGGACCGGGCGCTGCTCAACATCGGCGGCATCGCCAACGTCACCGTGCTGCCCGCCCGCTGCGCCATGGAAGATGTGCTGGCCTTTGACACCGGCCCCGGCAACATGATCATGGACGCCCTGACCCGCCGCCTGTTTGACCTGCCATACGACGCCCGCGGCGCGCTGGCCGCGATGGGGCAGCCGGATGAAACCATCCTGGCAGAGTGGATGGGCATGCCCTACTTCCGCCTGCCGCCGCCCAAGGCAACGGGGCGCGAGCTGTTTGGCGAGCAGTTTGTGCAGCATGCGCTGGACCGCTGGCCCCTTGTGCAGCCCCACGACTGGCTGACCACCGCCGCCCACTTCACGGCGCGCAGCGTGATGCTGGGGTTGGAGCGCTTTGTTTTCCCCCATCACGCCATTGCCCAGCTGGTCGTCTCCGGCGGGGGCAGCCACAACCAAACATTGCTGAATTTAATGAGCAACTTGCTGCCTGATACCTGCCGCCTGCTGCGGCAGGAGGACCTGGGCTGGCCCTCCGATGCCAAGGAGGCCGTGGCCTTTGCCCTGCTGGGCTACGAAACCATCCACGGCCGGCCCGGCAACTTGCCCGCCGCCACCGGTGCGCGCTGCTCCGTCATCTTGGGAAATATCACGCCCAGGCCGCTTGGGCGCGGATGACAAGAAATATATGAGGCTCTATCTAAACGACTACCTCTCGTGCTCAACGGCTGAGCAAAACGGATGTAAAATGAACTTCTGATTTGGATAACCATATTCCTCTATCAATTCATCTTCAACAAAGCCGAACTTTTTATATAAAGCTCTTGGCGCCTTCCCCTTTTCATCGTCCTCTCGAAAAGTGGAAACGAAAATATCTCTTGATAAGTCGAGGTTGCTTAATCCTGCTTTCAATAACTCTCTTCCGATGCCGTTCTTGCGATAATCCGGATGAACGGCCAGACAACAGATCATGTTATGTTTCTTTGAAAACAATAGCACGCCAATGATTTTATCATCGTTTTTAACACATAGCGCTCTTTGTGCCTTCATAAACTCTAATACGGTAAGCTCATGCTCCCGGATTTTATCAGACGTCTCTAACCCGGGAAAATTCCAGCTGACCAATTTCACAAGTTCCATCCAAGAGTAAATATCCTTATCCGTGCCAAACAATACCATGTATAACGCTCCTGCATACTGTCTCATTGTTATTTGAGTGAAACTATTTCAACGCCCACGCTTCATTTTTGTCTGACTTTCGGCTTAATCAAATCATAACTGCGCTCAATCTGCCGCAGCAGTTCCGCCTGCGGCACATCCATCCCCAGGGTTACGGTGTTCCAGTGCTCCTTGTTCATGTGATAGGCTGGCGCAACGCCCTCAAACGCCTGCCGCAGCAAAATGGCCTCCGCCGGGTCGCACTTCAGGTTGACGCACAGTCGGCCTGCGCGCTCAAAGATGAACGCGAACGTCTTTCGATTCGCCCTGTGCCGCATGACGGTCCACACGCTGTCGCCGGCGGACAGATCGCCAAAGGGATAGTCTTCATACGCCTGCGGCAGCGTCAGGCAGTGGGCGATGAGCGCCTGTCTGGTCATGGATGTACCTCCTGCTTCGTCCTGACAGGATATCAAAAACCCCCTGATTGCTCAAGGGGTTTGATGGTACGCCCGGCGGGATTCGAACCCACGGCCTTCAGAGTCGGAGTCTGACACGCTATCCAGCTGCGCTACGGGCGCGCGCGCCTTGAGGCACCAGGCGCCTCAAGGCTTGAAAAGTATAGCACCCGAGGTGTGCCTTGTCAATCAAGCGAATCCAGCACATCCCCCTGCACCGACAGGGTAACCACCTGCCAGGGGATGAACTTGCCGCTGGCTTGCAGGGCATTGACGGCGGCGCGCTCCAGCCCGCCGCAGCAAGGCACCTCCATGCGCACAATGGTGAAAGACTTGATGTCGTTGCGGCGGATGATCTCGGTCAGTTTTTCCGAGTAATCCACCGGGTCCAGCTTGGGGCAGCCGATCAGCGTGACCCGGTTGCGCATAAAGCGGCTGTGGAAGTTGCCGTGGGCATAGGCCGCGCAGTCGGCCGCCACCAAAAGGTGGGCGCCGTCAAAGTAGGGCGCGGTGAGCGGGGCCAGCTGAATCTGCACCGGCCACTGGCGCAGCTGGCTTTGCGCCGGGGCAGATGGCGCGGCCACGGGCATCTCCTCGGCCTGGGGCTGCAGGGCCTGGGCCTTGCTGCCCGCACAACCCGAGCAGCCGGCATCGGCCCCCGCGGCCTGGGCAACCCGGTGCTGATGGGCGGCTTCCTCATCAAAGGAGGCGGCCTCACGCTCAATGATGGCGATGGCGTCCACCGGGCAGTGGGGCAGGCATTTGCCCAGCCCGTCGCAATAGTCATCTCGAATCAGCGTTGCCTTGCCGTTTACCAGCTGGATGGCGCCCTCCTGGCATGCCCTGGTGCACAGCCCACAGCCGATGCACTTGTCCTGATCAATGGATACGATGTTTCGCTTCATGTTCCCTCCTGTGTGTGACAAGCCACAGGATACGACAGATTGTGGGAAAAGTACAGAGACAAGTGGTTGACACATGTAAAACCCAGACAAACCGATTGACAGGTGCAGGCGGCAATGATACCTTGATGCTGATTGAATTACAAGGAGATTGGGATGGGCAAGAAAACCGCTGACGCGCTGTGGATGGCGCTGACCATATTGCTGCTGATGACGCTGGCGCTGTTGATCCCCAGCGCCGGCGCCGTGGCCGAAGAGGTGGTGTTGGCCACCGGCCTCAACCCCCTGCCGGTGGACCTGACGGCAGGCCCCAAGCCCGACAAGAGCAAGTATTTTGCCGATGGCACGGGCTATCAGGACGACTCCATCTATGTAAAGATCTATCAGGATCGTGCCTACGAATCCAACATCCTGTACGTGCATATCAAGATTGCCGATCCCACCCAGCTGCGCACCGCGCCGGCCAGCACCTTTGTGCACAAGGGCAATCAGCTGGCCGCCACCATCGCCAAGCGCTACCACGCGGTGGCCGCCATCAACGGCGACTATTTTCAGTTTAACACCGAGCGCCACATCGTGCGCCAGGGCACCCTGGTGCGCAACCGCCCCACCGGGGAAGACCTGCTGTTCATCGACAGCGCGGGCGATTTCCATGTGGCATACCGCGCCCGCAAGCCCGAGGTGGAGGCCGCCCGCGCCGCCATCGACGCCCAGGGTCGCACAGTGGTCAACGCCTTCTCCTTTGGCCCCATCTTGGTTGATAACGACCAGGCCGTCTTCCCCGAAAAGGAAAACTACTTCAACACCGCCGCGCTAAAGCGCGCGCAGCGCGCCATCATCGCTCAGCTGGGGCCGCTGGAGTACATGATTGTCTCCACCGAAGGGCCGGAGGACCCCAGCTCCCAGGGCCTGCAGCTGCACGAGGCCGCCCTGTATACCGTAGAGGCCGCCCACAAGCTGGGCAAGACCTGCCTGTACGCCTACAACCTGGACGGCGGCAGCAGCAACTCGCTGGTGCTCAATGGGGAGAAGGTCAACTCCCCCAAGAACCCCAAGAAGCGCGCAGTGAGCGACATCATCTACTTCGCCACGCTGGTGCCCTGATGCCGTTCCCTGTTGTACAGTTTGAGCTATTCGGCCTGACGGTATACGGCTTTGGGCTGGCGCTCGCCCTGGGCGGGCTGCTGGCCCTTTTGCTGCTGCATCGGGACCGGCGCCGCGCAGGGATGACAACCGGCAGCGCGCCGCGGCTGATGCTGCCCGCTATCCTGTTGGGGCTGGTTGGCGCGCGGTTGGTCTATTGCGTGTTCAACTACCGCCGCGTGTTCTTTGACGCGGTGGAGGGGCATTGGCTGGGCCTTGGCCCCTTCTTCCGGCTTGGGCAGGGCGGCCTCAGCCTGTATGGCCTGCTGGCAGGCGTGCTGCTGGCTTGCTGCCTGTATGCGCGGTTCCACCGCCAGAGCGCAGGCCGCGTGCTGGACTGGGCGGCGCTGCCGCTGGGCGTGTTTGCCGGCATCGCGCTGCTGGCGCAGATACTGGGCGGCACCAGCTACGGTGAGGAGGTGCTGGCTGAGGGCCTCCAGTTCTTCCCCATCGCAGTGCGCAACGACTATGAGGAATGGAACTTAGCCGTATTCGCGTGGCAGGGCATCGCTGTGCTGGCGGCGGCGCTGTCGCTGCTGCGCCCGGCAAAAGGCACTGCCCGCCCAGGCGACCGGATGCTGCGGCTGCTGATCCCGCTGTGCGCCCTTCAGCTGTTTTTTGAGGCGCTACGGCAGGACGACTATCCCCGGCTGGAAAGCAACGCCTTCATCCGCGTCAACCAGGTGCTGGCGCTGGCCTTTCTGATTGTCACCGCCATTATGCTCACCCGCCGCCTGGGCACGCGGCACGCGCTGCCGGTGTGGGGCATGCTGGCGCTGGCCGCGGGTGCCGCCATAGCCGCCGAATTCAACGAAAAGCTGCCCATGGCGCGAGAATTGCTCTATGCCCTGTCACTTGCCGCGCAGATTGCGCTGGCCGCCGTCATGCTGCACGCGCTGCGCCGGGACACAGCTGCGCGGCATCACCCCGAAGGAACAACGTGACAAGGACAAATCATAATTAATATAGGAGGCACTGCACATGATTATCACCACCACCCCCACCGTAGAAGGCCGGCAGATTGCAGACTATCAGGGTATCGTGTTCGGCGAGGTGATCACCGGCATCAACGTACTCAAGGACATCGGCGCGGGGCTGCGCAACTTCTTTGGTGGCCGCTCCCAGGGCTATGAGGAAGAGCTGCTGCACGCGCGGGAACAATCCCTGCTGGAAATGCAGCAGCGCGCCCAGCAGTTGGGCGCGCACGCTGTGGTAGGCGTCAAGATGGACTATGAGGTGCTGGGCGCCGACAACGGCATGCTGATGGTCACCTGCTCAGGCACAGCCGTCACGCTGCGGTAAACTTACTCCGCGAAGCGCAGCTCGGTGCGGATCTCGGCCACCTGGGCGATGGTCTCGTGCACCGAGCAATACTTGCCCGCCAGTTCGGCCGCGCGGGCAAAACCCTTTTGCTCCTTTGCGCCATATACCGTCACCACCATCTCCACCTCTTTTAACAGGGTGGGGATTTCTTCGCGCTTCACGCCGCGCACGCTGATATCCACGCGCTCGTATTCCAGGCGCATCTTCTCCGTGATGCCGCGGAAGTTGGAATAATAGCAGCTGCCCAGCGCACCCAGCATCATGTCGTAGGGAGCCAGCGTGCCCGCCTCCGACCCGATGGGCACGGTGATGTTCTTGGCCACCAGCTCGCCCTTGAAGGCACGCTCAAATTTCAGGGTCACGTTGATTTCGGTCATGTTCATAACTCCTTTTGCGCAAGCAGCGCTGATTTGCACAAACAGCGTAGCAGGGGTTAGGGGTGAATGTCAATGCTGAGTTGAGTGGCAGGTATTCCCTTGATAAACGCCAACCCTTCATCACACCCGCGTTTAACAGTTACGTTTTTCAGATCAAATAAAAGATGCCGGTATTTTCTTCTATTCATAATTCATACTCATTTAGTCGGGTATATTGACAAACAGGCGGCCATCTGCCTGACGCCGAACGCTGGCATACCTGGCCGCAGAGCAGAGAAATCGCTCAGTCGCTTATTTGCGTTTTGCTTTACTACTATTCGGAGGAATCCATGAGCTCAAAGAAATGGCTACGCATTCTGGTGCCTGTGCTTATCCTGGCAGCAGCGGGCGGCCTGTATGCTTTCAAAAACCATCAGACCCAGCAAAAAGCAGCGCAGCAGCTGGCCTTGGCCGGCGACCCGGCATTCGTAATGGAGGAAACCACATTCGATCTGCAGGCCTATCAGGCCCATCAACTGCCCATTATTCTGGACTTTGGCGCCGAGGAATGCGGCCCCTGCCAGGTGATGCGCCCCGATCTGGAGGCGACGCATCAGAAGACGCTGGGCAAAGCCATCATCAAATTCTTCGATGTATGGAAAAAACCGGACTTAGCCACTGATTACCCCATCCGAGTGGTGCCTACCCAGGTATTCTTTCATGCGGATGGCACCCCCTACACACCAAGTGATAAGGTGCAAGCGGCGGACCTGTCCTTCAGCCTGTTTGATCATATAGACACCGGTGAGCACTCGCTGACCGTTCATGAGGGCATTCTCAACGAAGAGCAGTTTGACTTAATCCTGGCGGACATGGGGATGGTGCCATGAACGAATTGTTGGAAACGCTGAGTACAGCCCTTGGGCAAAGCTTGTGGCTTGCGCCCTTGATCGCCTTGGCTGCTGGCGTGGTGACCTCCCTCATGCCCTGCTCGCTGTCCAGCGTGCCGCTGGTTATAGGCTATGTGAGCGGCGCCTCCCCAGATGAAAAGGACAGGCACCGCGCCTTCAGGCTATCGCTCACCTTTGCCCTGGGCCTAACCCTCGCCTTCACGGTGCTGGGCGTGCTGGCCGCCACTGCCGGCCGCCTAATGGGCGGCATGACCCGGTGGTGGTACCTGGTGCTGGGCATCCTAATGATTCTGATGGCCTTGCAAACCTGGGAGCTGTATGAAATCATCCCTTCCAGCTACCTGACGTCCAAATCCAATCGCCGGGGCTACCTGGGCGCGCTGACCGCAGGCGCCTTGGGTGGACTGTTTTCAAGCCCCTGCTCCACCCCTGTGCTGATTGCCCTGCTGACCATGGTGGCAAGCGATGGGCAAATCTTCCGGGGGATACTTTTGCTGCTGTTCTATGCGGCCGGTCACAGCGCACTCTCGGTTGTCGCCGGCACATCTGCGGGCTTTGCCCGCCGGATCACACAAAACGCAAAGTACGGCAAACTCAGCCAAATACTGCGCCTCGTAATGGGCAGCCTCATCCTGCTGATGGGCCTCTGCTTGCTGTACCTGGCGTTTTAGCAAAAGACATTTAGAAAAGACCATCACACATGAAATGGTCTTTTCTGGTGCCGGTGGCCGGACTCGAACCGGCACGCCCTTGTGAGGCGGGGGATTTTAAGTCCCATGCGTCTGCCATTCCGCCACACCGGCAATGCAGGCATTATAGCACGCAACATGAGGCGGGCACAAGGAAACCGCGGGCAAATTTGCCGCGGATTTGCCGCACGAGCATGAATCGGAAATGAATTGGCCGGCTATACCTGTTTGAGCTTCCACTTGCCGCTTTCAAAGCGGGTGTAGAAGAAATAGAGGCGTACAAAAATCTCGCTCAGCCCCAGCAGCCAGGTGAGGGGCAGGCCAAAGTGAAACACATTGACGGCCAGCCAGGAGAGCGCCGGGCGCAGCACGCTGACGCTGATCATCATGCGAGATGCCACATACAGGTTGTCCCCCGCGCCGCGCAGGCAGCCGGAGAGCACCACCGCGCTCATCTGCGCAGGCTGCATGAAGGCCACCACCAGCAGCGTCTGCGCCGCCGTGCCGATGACCAGCGCCGCGTCCGACGTACCCTCGCTGATAAACAGCGCCGCCAGCGGATACCGCAGCAGCGCGACAAAGGCCGCGATGACCAGGGAAAACACCAGCGCCAGCCGCTGGGTGATCTTGCCGTAGAGCATGCTCAGGTCGCTGCGGTCGGCCCCCATATTCTGCCCCACCAAGGAGGTGCCGGCCACGGCCAGGCCGTCGGCAAAGTTGAAGGTAAGGCCCAGCAGCTGCATGCTGATGTTGTGCGCGGCGAACATGGCCACGCCCATGCCGTAGATGATGCGGCTGTAGATGAAGAAGCCAAAGCGCATGCTCAGCTGCTCCACCATGGCGTTGCCGCCCACCTTGACAATGCCGCGCAGGCTCTCCCAATGGGGGCGCCAGTCATCGTGGCGCGCCAGGTGCAGGTAGCTGTCCTTGCCGCTGGTGACAGCCATGATGGACAGCACCATGCCTACCGTGAGGCCGATGACGCTGGCGATGGCGGCGCCGGCTACCTCCAGCCGGGGGAAGCCAAACTTGCCGCCGATGAGCAGATAGTTGAAGAAGATGTTGACCAGGTTGGAAATCACGTTGACGCGCATGGTGAGCTTTGTATTGCCCACACCGCGCATGGCCGCGTTGATGCACATGGAGATGGTGGTCACCGGCAGGCCGTAGGCCATGATCTTGAAATAGGTGATGGCATCGCGCAGCACGATGGCATCGTCCGGCGTGCGGGTGTTGCCGCCGGCCAGGCGCATGAGCGGCTCGGCCAGCGCCACCACGGCCACCATGATGATGACCGACAGCGCCAGCGCCAGCATGATGGCGTTGCGAAGGGTGGCGTTGGCGGCGTCCTGCCGTCCCTCCCCCTTGCGGCGGGCCACGATGGCCGTCACGCCCACGTTGAGGGCAAAGAATACAGCCAGCATAATCATGCGCGGCTGGGTAGGCAAAGAGACGCCGGCGATGGCATTCTTGCCCAAGCTGCCCACCATGATGGTATCAGCCGAGCTGATCAGGCTGACCAGCACCATCTCGGCCACCGCGGGCAGCGCGATGCGGGATACATCCTGATAGGCGGATCGGTCATCCGGCAGCGGGCCGATGCGATGCTCGCGCTTGACCAAAGACTCCACACCAAAAAAGCGCCTGATTAAAGCGTTCAACCCGTTTTGCCTCCATCTGCGCCATGCGCGAATATGATCTATACAATTGTAGCGTATTTTCTTGCAGGGTGCAAGGCAAAACCGCCGGATATCAACGCCCGGCGGTGGATAAAACCGTCAACTATTGTTGAAACGCCGTACCGCACTCCGGGCAAAACTTGGGTGGGTTGGACGGGTCGGCCGGCTGCCAGCCGCAGCTGTCGCAGCGCTGCTTGGGCGCGGCCGGCCGCTGGGCGCCGCATTCCCCGCAGAACTTGCCCTCGTTGGCCGCGCCGCAGGCGCATACCCAGCCCTTGGGCTCCTGCGTAGGGGCGGGCTGAGCCGGGGCGGCGGCAGCTGCCGGCGTGGGCTTCAAGGCGCGCCGCAGCTCATCCGCCTGGCGCTCGTACTCCCGGTAAGCATCGGTATAGGGGCTGTCCGGCCGGTCTTCAGTCAGCTCAAAGGCTATCTGATCAAAGTAGGGCGAGTTGACGCGGATCAGCACGTCAAAGCGATAGGATGTTTCATACCTGGGCGGGTCAAAGCTGACGCGCTTGCCGTCCTCCCCCTCCCGGTAAATCTCCTTCTTGTCCTCGTCGATGACCAGCTCGGTGTCGATGACCTGGGAGATATCAAGGATATCCGGGTTGGCACCGCGCCAGTCGCTCTGGCGGGTAACAAAGAAGCGCTGGCTGCGCTCGTCGATATACACCTTGGTGCTGTTGCCCAAAATGCGCGTGGGCTGTATGGCGTTGACCGCCTGCTGGTTCTCCGCCCGGTAGGCCAGGTGCTGGCCGATCTCCTCCACCGAGGAGGTGCGCCGGTCCGTCATCCAGGGGGACAGCTGCCTGGCACAATCCTTGCACAGGTTGCCGTCCGACAGCTTTCGGTTGCCCAGCAGGCCGATCTTTTCACCGCAGATATCGCAATACTTTTTGTCAAAAAGACCCATGGTATATCCTCCTCTTTCGTGTGTCGATGCAAACGCTATGTTGATGCTGTGCATATTTTAACATAACTCTGCCGGTTTGTAAATCAAAACCACCGGCTGAGCCGGTGGTATGCACGAGGCCTTCAAGGCAATTCCCTGGTAGCGCCGCATCTTTTGTGTAAACCTCTTTTGAGGTGGCTCCGTGGTACCGGGGCAAAGCCTGCCTTTGCCCCCTTGGCTGCAAACTAACACGGCAGAACCCGAAGGTCAAGGGGGAAAGCGAA
>JAAZBU010000051.1 GCA_012513645.1 Clostridiales bacterium
CTGCCCGCAGCTTTCAAGAATGATTGCTTGACATCGCAGGCCACGGTTTTTATACTGATTTCTTGGATACCTGCGCAGCTACTCACGACTTTCCCCTGGAGGATAAAGATGCAGTTTTATCTGGAACCGGTGGATCATGTATATGCCGAGGTGGACAGCAGCGCCGGCGGGCTGACAGCCGCCCAGGCGGCCGAACGCCTGGCGCGCGATGGCCGCAACAAGCTCAAGGAGGCCGAAAAGGCAACGCTGCTGCAGCGCTTCTTTGAGGAGCTCAAGGACCCCATGCTCATCATTCTGATGGCGGCGGCATTGATCTCCGCGGTCACCAGCCTGGTGGAGGGCCACTCGCTGGCCGAGGCGCTGATCATCATGATCGTGGTGCTGCTCAACGCCGTGCTGGGCGTCTATCAGGAGAGCAAGGCCGAGAAGGCCATCGAGGCCCTGCAGCAGATGTCTGCCGCCACCAGCAGCGTGCTGCGCGACGGCCATATCGTGCAGGTACCCTCGGAGGAGCTGGTGCGCGGCGATGTGGTGCTGCTGGAGGCGGGCACCGCCGTGCCGGCCGATTGCCGGCTGATTGAATCCGCCTCCGTGCAGATTGAGGAGGCGGCGCTCACCGGCGAATCCGTGCCCGTGCACAAAGAGGTGGAGGCCCTGCACATCGCCCAGGGCGAGCGGGATGTGTCGCTGGGTGACCGCAAAAACATGGCCTACATGGGCAGCACCGTGGTGTATGGCCGCGGCCGCGCCATTGTGGTGGAGACCGGCATGCAGACCGAGATGGGCAAGATCGCCGAAGCGATCTCCCGCACGGTGGAGCAGGAGACGCCGCTGCAGATCAAGCTCAACAAGCTGTCCCGCACGCTGAGCTACATGGTGCTGGGCATCTGCGCGTTTATCTTTGTGTTTAACCTGGTGCGCACGGGCGACTTTAGCATGTCCGCCATTATGCAGACCTTTTTGATCGCCGTGTCCCTGGCGGTGGCCGCCATCCCCGAGGGGCTGGCCACGGTGGTCACCATCGTGCTGTCGGTGGGCGTGACCAACATGAGCAAGCGCAACGCCGTCATCCGCCGCCTGACCGCGGTGGAAACGCTGGGCAGCACCCAGATCATCTGCTCGGACAAGACTGGTACCCTCACCCAGAATAAAATGACGGTGGTGGATAAAAGCACCACGGATGAGCCCCTGCTGGCCCGCGCGATGGCGCTTTGCTCCGACTCCGAGTGGGAGGATGGGCGCGCCGTGGGCGAGCCCACCGAGAACGCACTGGTGGCCTATGCGGCCTCGCTGAACCTGCCCAAGCCCGAGCTGTCCAGGCAGGAGCCCCGCATGGCCGAGGCACCCTTTGACTCCATGCGCAAGCTGATGAGCACCATCCACCGCAGCGATCAGGGCATCGTGCAATATACCAAGGGCGCGCCCGACGAGCTGCTCAAGCGCTGCACGCAGTGGTGGGACGGCCGGCAGGCCCAGCCCATGACTCAGCAAAAGAGGGACCAGATCAGCGAGGAAAACCGCCGCATGGCCGGCCAGGCGCTGCGCGTGATGGGCGCTGCCTTCCGCCGGTGGGACAACCTGCCCGAAAACTATGCCCCCGACCACCTGGAGCAGGACCTGTGCTTCATCGGCCTGGTGGGCATGCTGGACCCGGTGCGCCCCGAGGTGATCCCCGCCATTGAGGAGTGCCGCCACGCCGGCATCCGCCCCATCATGATCACCGGCGACCACCGCGATACCGCCGCCGCCATTGCCCGGCAGCTGGGCATGATCGACTCGCCCGAGCAGGCCATCACCGGCGCGCAGCTGGACGAGATCAGCGATGAGCAGCTCAAGCAGGATATCCTGAAGTACGCCGTCTACGCCCGCGTGCAGCCCGAGCACAAGGTGCGCATCGTGGATGCCTGGCAGGGCCAGGGCAAGGTGACCGCCATGACGGGCGACGGCGTGAACGACGCCCCCTCCATCAAGCGTGCGGACATCGGCGTGGGCATGGGCATCACGGGCACCGACGTCACCAAGAACGTGGCCGACATGGTGCTGGCCGATGACAACTTCGCCACCATCGTCTCTGCCGTCAAGGAAGGCCGCCGCATCTACGACAACATCCGCAAGGCCATCCAGTTCCTGCTCAGCAGCAACCTGAGCGAAGTGATCTCCATCTTCTTTGCCACCATTGTGGGCTTCATCATCCTCAAGCCCGTGCACATCCTGTGGATCAACCTGATCACCGACACCTTCCCGGCCCTGGCGCTCAGCTTTGAGGAGCCCTCGGCCGATGTGATGGACAGGCCGCCCCGCCCCAAGGACGAGGGCATCTTCGCCGGCGGCCTGGGCGTTGACGCGGTGTACCAGGGTGTGATCGTATCCGTGCTGACGGTCGTCGCCTACCTGATCGGGCACTATGTGGAGTCCGGGGTGTGGGAGTTTGTCAACTCCCCCGACGGCATGACCATGGCCTTCCTCACCATGAGCCTGGCCGAGGTGTTCCACAGCTTCAACATGCGCTCCCAGCGGGGCAGCGTGCTGCGGCTGAAGACGCACAACAAGTACCTGTACATGGCCATGCTGGTCTCCCTGCTGCTCACGCTGGCGGTGATCTACGTGCCCTTCCTGCGCGATGCCTTCGGCTTTGAGCACATCAGCTTTACCGAGTACGTCTACTCCCTGCTGCTGGCCATCTCGGTGGTGCCCATTGTGGAAACGGTCAAATTCTTCCAGCGTAAGTTTTCCAAGCACAGCTGAAACCAATAAAACATAGAAATGACCGCCGCGTCCGTTGCGAACGCGGCGGTCATTACATTGCTACATCCGGCGTATTACTGCCGGTACAGCGCCAGGTATTCCTCCAGCGCCAGGTTGTGCTCCTCCATAAAGCGGGCATGCGCCTCACCCACATAGCGCACGTGCCAGGGCTCGGGCAGAAAGCCGGTGATCTCCTCCTTGTTGGCGGTGTAGCGCAGGATGAACCCATGCTCAAAGCAGTGGTTCTCCAGCCATTGGGCCTGGGGCGTATCGCCAAAGAAGTAGCCGGGCACCGTCAGGTCAAAGGCCAGGCCGGTATGGTGCTCGCTGGTGCCGGGCAGGGCCACGGTTTTCTCGGCGGCCTTGCGGGCGCTCTCCTCGCTGAGCTGCTCGTCCTTGATCAGCTGCTGCACCTGGGCGTTGAACAGCTCCTGCTGGCGTGCGGGGGTGCGGTAGCCCTCGCTCACCTGCCACACCTGCTGGCCATCGGCCTGGGCGGCGCGGATCATCTTGACCAGCGCCTCCACCGCCTGCCGGTTGGCGCGCACATCCGGGTCCTTGAGTATCAGCATGTCCCTGGGCACCACATCCTTGAGGGCCACCAGATCGCGCGGGGTATAGCCCTCGGGGATGGAGCTGGTGCGGTTGACCAGCATGGGCAGGTCCTGCCCGGAGGCGGGCAGCGCGGGCCTGGGCGTGACCACCATGTGCTTGGCGCCCGCGCTGTAGATGGCGGCCAGCGTCTCGGCCCCGGCCATGCCATCGGGGTTGAGGCCGTGCTGCTCCTGAAAGTGCACCACGGCGGTCTTTGTACCGCCGCCGAACTGGCCATCCACCTCGCCGGTGTAAAAGCCCAGCTCTTTGAGCTTGGTTTGCAGCTGCTGCACCTCCACCCCCACCGAGCCCGAGCGCAGCAGCGCGTCGGTGGGCTTGGCGTAGATGGCGGGCGGCGCGATGGTGGGCTTGGGGGTGATGGCCGCCTCCGCGGCATACACCCGGTTGGCTTCATCGGTCTTGTTGCGCAGGTAAAAGACGCCGATCAGCATGGCCGCCATCAAAATCAGCACGACCGGCAGCATCAGGCTTGTCCTTGGTTTTCTTGCCATGGGCACCTCCCATCGAATGCCGCCAGTATATCGGCGGCGGGATTGGCTGTCAACTTGCGGGGGGCAGGTGGCCATGCTACAATTACTCAAATTGTCAATGGAGGAAACCGATGAAGAAAGCAGTCATCTTTGACCTGGACGGCACGCTGCTCAACACGCTGCCCGACATCGCCGCCGCGATGAACCGCGTGCTGGAGGAGAATGGCCTGCCCACCCACCCTGAGCGCGCCTACCGCCTGTTTACCGGCAATGGCGCGCGCATTTTGACCCAGCGGGCGCTGGGGGAAGGGCACAGCGCCGACCTGGAGGAGCGTATTTACCGCCAGTATGCCCAGGATTACGCGGCCAACAGCCTGGTGGATACGGCGCCCTACCCGGGCATCCCCGGGATGCTGCGCGCGCTGAGCGAGCGGGGGCTGAGGGTGTGCGTGTTCAGCAACAAGGATGACAGCGATGTGCAGCCGGTCATCCGGCACTTCTTTGCCGATCAGCAGCTGGCCGTCGTGCGGGGTGCTCTGCCGGGTGTGCCGCTCAAGCCGGATCCCGCGGCGCCGTTGGCGATTGCCGCCTCCCTGGGCCTTACGCCGGAGGATTTTATGTACGTGGGCGATACGCAGACGGACATGCGCTGCGCAAAAAACGCCGGGATGGACAGCGTGGCGGTCACCTGGGGCTTCCAAACCAAAGAAGAAATCGCCCCCGGCCAGCCGGGCCAATATGCTGACAGCGCCGAGCAACTGCTGGACATCTTGCTGCGCGGCTAACTTGCGTTTTTTATATCAATGACCTATAATATCTGCGGCGCAAGCCGAAAGTAATTTTGGAGGAACAGTTATGGCTTACAAGATTCTGGACACCTGCATCAGCTGCGGCGCCTGCGAGGCGGAGTGCCCCACCAGCGCCATCAGCGAGGGCGAGGCCATCTACGTGATCGAATCCGACAAGTGCATCGACTGCGGTGCCTGCGCCGGCGTGTGCCCGGTGGATGCGCCCGTGCCGGAGGCCTGACCGCCCCCAGGACCATCAGTTGGCCCGACAGAACCGTGAGGTTCTGTTTTTTTGCGCGTGGACAGCCCCGCCCCGCCGTGCTATCATCCCCCTGATGAAACGAGATGAGCGAGCGGGGGCCGAATACGCGGAGGACCTGCAATTGGGTGGCCTGCGCATCCTGCGCAGCGATAACCTGCCGGGCTACACCACCGATGCCGTGCTGCTGGCGGATTTTGCGGCCGCCCGCCCGGCCCGGCGCGTGTGCGACCTGGGCACCGGCACGGGCATCTTGCCGCTGCTGCTGATAGGGCGGCAGCGGGACATGCATGTCACCGGGGTGGAGCTGGACGAGCGCCTGGCCGCTATGGCTGCCCGCAGCGTGCACTTAAACGGGCTGGAGGGCAGCGTGCGTATATTGCAGGGAGACCTGCGGGAGATCCAAACAATGCTGCCCCGGGGCAGTTTTGACCTGGTGGTGTGCAACCCGCCCTATCACACGGGGCCGGGCCGGCCGGATACGCATCAGGCGCAGTGCACCTGGGCGGAGGTGGCGCAGGCCGCGGCCTGGCTGTTGCGCCCGCGGGGGCGGCTGTGTGTCTGCTGTCCAGCTGCCGGCGTGCTGGACATGGCCGATGCCCTGCGCGCCGCCGGCATCATGCCCAAGCGCGTGCGGCTGGCGGCCTCCCGCGCGGGCAAGGCGCCCTACCTGTGCCTGATGGCGGGCACGCTGGGCGCGCGGCCCGGCCTGCGGGTGGAGCCGCAGCTAACTCTGCATCAGGAGGACGGCAGCTTCACCCCCGAGGCGCTGCGCATCTATCATATGGAGGAAACACAGCAGGCATGATACTGGTCGTTGCGGAAAAACCAAGCGTGGGGCGCGATATCGCGCGCGTGCTGCGCTGCACCAAAAAGGGCGAGGGATACATCGCGGGGGACAGCCATACCATCACCTGGGCCTATGGGCACCTGGTCACGCTGGTGGAGCCCGATGAGCTTGATGAGCGCTACAAGAAGTGGCGCATGGAGGACCTGCCCATTTTGCCGGAATCCATCCCCACCAAGGTGATCCCCAAGACGCGCTCGCAGTTCTCCGTCATCAAAAAGCTGATGCTGGACCCCGCCGTCACGCGCATCATCTGCGCCACCGACGCCGGGCGCGAGGGCGAGCTGATCTTCGGCCTGATCTACGAGAAGGCCGGCTGCAAAAAGCCGGTGGACCGCCTGTGGATCAGCTCCATGACCGATGCGGCCATTAGGGAGGGCTTTGACACCCTAAAGCCCGGCACAGCCTACGAGGGCCTGTACCAGAGCGCGGTGTGCCGCAGCCAGGCCGACTGGCTGGTGGGCATGAACGCCAGCCGCGCCTTCACGCTGGCCTACGGCGCGCTGCTCAGCGTGGGGCGGGTGCAGACGCCCACATTAGCCATCTTGGTGCGGCGGCTCAAGGAGATACGCGACTTTCAGCCCGAGGAATACTATACGCTGACCGCCGACTTTGGCGACTACAAGGGCACCTGGTTTGACCCGGCCATCAAGGAAGAAAAGCTCAACACCCGCTTGAAGGACAAGGCATCGGCCGATGAAAGGGCCAAAAAGGTGCGCAAACAGCCTGCCGTGGTGGAGAGCGCCGCCCGCGAGGAGAAGCGCGAGCTGCCGCCCCAGCTGTTTGACCTGACCACCTTGCAGCGCGAGGCCAACCGCGTGCTGGGCTTTACGGCGGACAAGACACTCAAGGTGGCCCAGAGCCTGTACGAGGCCAAGAAGGCCATCACCTACCCGCGCACCGACAGCCGCTTTCTGCCCAAGGACATGGTGCCCCGGGTGTACAAGGCCATGGACAGCCTGGCCGAGCCCTACCGCGGCCTCACGCAGCACATCGAGCGCAAGGAGGGCAAGCTGCCCTTCAGCCGCCGGGTGTATGACGATGCCAAGGTCAGCGACCACCACGCCATCATCCCCACCCCGCAGACCACCGACCCGGCCCGGCTGACGCCGGACGAGCGGGCGCTGTTTGACCTGATTGCCCGCCGCTTTGTGGCGGCCTTCTGCCCGGCGCATGTGTATGAGGCGCTGCGGGTCATCACGCTCTGCGAGGGCGAGCGCTTCAAAACGCTGGGGCGCACCACCCTGATCCCGGGGTGGAAGCAGGTGTATCAGCAGCCTGACAAGGCGGAGGGGGACGAGGCCGCCCTGCCCGCGCTCAAGGAAGGGGACGGCCGCACCGTGGCCGGCGCCTCCGTCAAAAAGGAGAGCACCAAGCCGCCGCCGCCCCACACCGATGCCAGCCTGCTGCTGTCCATGGAAAACGCGGGCCGGGAGATTGAGGACGAGGCGCTGCGCGAGCAGATGAAGGGCGCCGGCCTGGGCACACCGGCCACGCGCGCCGCCATCATCGAGCGGCTCATCCAGGTGCGCTACGCCCAGCGGAGGGGCAAGGCCATCTTTGCCACCGACAAGGGGGAAAAGCTGATTGAAGCCGTGCCCGATGAGATCGCCTCCCCTGAGATGACCGGCCGGTGGGAGCAGGCGCTCACGCGCATCGCCCAGGGACAGCAGGATACCGACCGCTTTATGGAGGGCATCCGCCGGCTGAGCGCCTTTTTGACGGCCCATGCGCGAGACGAGCGCAAGGACATTGCCTTTGAAAAGGAGGTGCGCGGCCGCGGCGGCAAGGTGCGCGCGGCGGTCAAACTGCTGCCGGATGTGGCCTGCCCGCTGTGCGGCCAGCCCGTGCAGGAGACCGACCGTGCCTTTGGCTGTACCGCCTGGAAGGCGGGCTGCCCCTTCACCCTGTGGAAGGACGCGCTGGCCCGGGCAAACGGCCCCCGGCTGACGGCGGCCATCGCCCAGCGGCTGCTCAGGGAGGGGCAGGTGCAGGGCAGCACCGGCACCCTTGTGCTGGCGGAGGAGCACCTGCGCTTCACCATAAAGGGCGAGGACACACCCACCATCAGCATCCCGGTGCGCTACGTCAAAAAGGCGGCCGGCACCAAGGCGGCCAAGGCCCCCAAGGGGCGGTAGATTCTTTGCAAACAACAACTACCTATGGTATACTTTGCCCCATCAACGCAAGGCTTCAAGGAGGATTTATCCATGGCAAAAGGCAAGCAGTTCGGCGGTTTCGGCGGCGGCGGCAACATGCAGCAGCTGATGCGCCAGGCACAAAAAATGCAGGAGGATCTGGCCCGCGCCCAGGAGGAGCTGGACCAGAAGGAATATGAGGCGTCCTCGGGCGGCGGCATGGTATCCTGCCGGGTATCGGGCAAGCGCGAGCTGCTCAGCCTGTCCATCAAGCCCGAGGCGGTGGACCCCGACGACGTGGAGATGCTGGAGGACATGGTGATGGCCGCGGTCAACGAGGCGCTGCGCCTGGGTGAAGAAACCCGCGAAAAGACCATGGCCGCGCTGGCGCCCGGCGGGATGGGCGGTCTGCTGTAAATGAGCGCAGGCCTGGGCCCCATTGACCAGATAGCCGCCGAGCTGGCCCGGCTGCCCTCTATCGGGCGCAAGACCGCCCAGCGGCTGGCCTATCATATCGTCTCCATGCCGGTGGAGCGCGTGCAGGCCCTCAGCGATGCACTGATCGAGGGCCGCCGCGCCGTGCGCTTTTGCGACCGGTGCGGCAACTACACCACCGGGGAATTGTGCACCATCTGCGCCAATGACGAGCGCGACCGCAGCCAGCTGTGCGTGGTGCGCGATCCGCGTGATGTGGCCGCCATGGAGCGCGTGCACGACTACCGCGGCCTGTACCATGTGCTGCACGGCGTGCTGTCGCCCATGGACGGGGTGGGCCCGGCGGACATCCGCATCCGCGAGCTGCTCCAGCGCCTGCAGGACGACACCGTGCGCGAGGTCATCATCGCCACCAACCCGGATATCGAGGGCGAGGCCACGGCGGCCTACCTGGCGCGGCTCATCAAGCCCATGAACGTGCGGGTAACCCGCATCGCCCATGGCGTGCCCGTGGGCAGCGATTTGGAATATGCTGACGAGGTCACGCTGTCCAAGGCCATGGAGGGGAGGCGCGAGCTGTAATGCTGCACTTCTACTATGGCGTGATGGGCTCCAGCAAGACGGCCCAGCTGTTGATGCAGCGCTATAACTACCAGCAGCTGGGGCTCAAGGTGGCGCTGGTCAAGCCCGCGGTGGACACCCGCGCCGGGCAGAACGTGGTCTTTTCCCGCGTTGGCCTGCAGGCGGACGCCGAGCTGGTGCTGGGCCCCACTCACAGCATCCGCGAGCAGCTGCTGTGGCTGGCCGCCCAGCGCGCGCACAGCGATTTTCAATATCTGTTCATTGATGAGGCGCAGTTCCTCTCTGAAGCGCAGGTACAGGAGCTGGCCGAATTGTCGGACAGCCTGGATATCTTCTGTTACGGGCTCAAGACCGATTTCCGGGGCCAGTTTTTCCCGGGCTCGGCGGCGCTGTTGCGCCTGGCCGAGGTCATTGAGGAGGTGCCCGGCGGCCTGTGCTGGTGCGGCAAAAAGGCCACCATGAACACCCGCGTGGACCCGCAGGGCAGCGTGATCAAAGAAGGTGCCCAGGTACTTATCGACAACCACCAGAGCATCCGCTATATCGGCCTGTGCTACGAGCACTGGCGCAAGGGCATCTCCCATGGCTGATTTGGCGCAGGACCCAGGGGCACTGCTGTTTGGGGCGCTGCTGCTGATCGCGGTGGCGCTGCTGATTGCGGTACTGGTGCGGCTGGTGCGCCTGGCGCGCGAGTCGGCCGACCTGCAGGCCCGCCAGGAGGAGACGGTGACCGATTATATCGAGCGCCTGATGCAGGAGGTGGAGGCCCGCCGCGAGGCCGATGCCGCGCGCGACCTGGGCTTTGTGCAGAGCCTGCTGCACGACAGCGCCCAGGCCACCGCCGCCCGGGTGGACGCCCTGGGCACCCGGCTTGACCAGTCCGGCACCGCGCAGGAGGATCGCCTGCGCAGCATCAGCCGCGTGCTGGACGAGCGCCTGGCCGCCAACGACCAGAAGGTGGAGCGCATGCGGGAGACCCTGTACGAGGGCGTCACCAAGATGCAGCGCGAAAATGCCGAAAAGCTGGACGAAATGCGCAAGACCGTGGACGAGAACCTGCACACCACCCTCAACCGCCGCCTGGGCGAGAGCTTTCAGCAGGTCAGTGACCGGCTGGAGCAGGTGTACAAGGGCCTGGGCGAGATGCAGTCGCTGGCTGCCGGCGTGGGCGACCTCAAGCGCGTGTTGACCAATGTAAAGACCCGCGGCACCTGGGGCGAGGTGCAGTTGGGCAACCTGCTGCGCGATATGCTGACCCGCGGGCAATACGAACAGAATGTCGCCATCCGCCCGGGCAGCCAGGAGCGGGTGGAGTATGCCATCTTGCTGCCCGGCCGCGAGGAGGAGCAGCCCGTGTACCTGGCGATTGACGCCAAATTTCCCATGGAGGCGTATGAGCGCCTGCAAGCCGCGCAGGAGGCGGGGGAGAAGGCCGAGGTGGACCTGGCTGTGCAGGCGCTGGCCAACGCCATCAAGGTGGAGGGCGGGCGCATCGCCGCCAAGTATATCGTGCAGCCCTACACGGTGGATTTTGCCCTGATGTATCTGCCCAACGAGGGGCTGTATGCCCAGGTATTGCAGGTGCCCGGCCTGGCTGAAACCCTGCAGCGCCAGCACCGCGTGGTGGTGGCCGGGCCAACGACGCTGACAGCGCTGCTCAACTCTTTGCAGATGGGCTTTCGCACGCTGGCCATCGAAAAGCGCTCGGGCGAGGTGTGGCGGCTGCTCAGCATCGTCAAGCAGGAGTTCGGCCGCTTTGGCGACATCCTGGACAAGACGCAGCAGCGCCTGCGCCAGGCCAGCGAGAGCATTGAGGATGCCACCCGCAAAACCCGCACCATCGAGCGCAGGCTGCGCAATGTGGAAGACCTGGAGACCGACCTGCCCACGCCCCAGATGCTGCTGATGGAACTCAACAGCGACCTGGGGCCGGACGAACCGGATACCGAATTATGAAGGAGGACACTGTGATGGATCACAAGCCCGCCGGGCCCCGATTTGCCTTTGCCCACAACAACATCAACGTCATGGACTTGGACAAGTCCCTGGCCTTCTACCAGCAGGCGCTGGGGCTTAAAGAGGTGCGCCGCAAGCAGGCGGAGGACTTTACCTTGGTGTACCTGGGCGATGGCGCAGGCCCTCATCAGCTGGAGCTCACCTGGCTGCGCGACTGGCCCAAGGAGCGCTACGACCTGGGGGATAACGAATTTCACCTGGCCTTCACCACCAATGACTACGAGGCAGCCCATCGGCTGCACCAGCAGATGGGCTGCATCTGCTACGAAAACCCGGGCATGGGCATCTATTTTATTGCGGACCCCGATGGCTACTGGCTGGAGATTGTGCCCGCGAAATGAAGCAAACGAACCGTATCCGACCAGATTATCCATCGGGTGCATAAAACTATTGAAATTGGTCGGACATTATGATACCATTTTAATAATAGAGTAGATGCTCTAAATATTGTTTGGAGGAATGATCCATGAAGAGACTCTTAGCACTCATCCTTGGCTGTGCGATGATGTTCTCGCTGGTGGGCACGGCCATGGCCGAGCCGGCAGTCGGCGGCGAACTCATCTATGGCACCACCACCGAAATCTCCGGTGACTGGGCCCATGGCGCCATTTGGACCAACAACGCCACGGACAACACGATCCGCGGCCTCATCAACGACTACAGCACCGTATCCTTTGACCAGGGCGGCGCCATGGTCATCAACCAGAGCGTGACGGAGAGCATCGACTCCGTCATGAACGAAGACGGCAGCAAGACCTTCACCGTCAAGATCAAGGACGACCTGGTATTCAACGATGGCAGCCCCATCAGCGCCAAGCACTTTGTGGCCAACGCCTTGCTGTTCAGCCACAACAGCCTGATCGCCCTGGGCAGCAAGTACACCGGCTACATCTACTTCACCGGCGGCGAGCAGTATAAGAACGGCGGCGCCGTGATGCCCGAAATCCCCGAGGACGAGACCGAAGAAGCCAAGGCTGCCCGCGAAGAGGCCTTCAAGGCCGCGGTTGCCGAAGGCGTTGCCAAGGGCAATGTGGTCTTCCCGGGCGTGCGCCTGCTGGATGACTACACCTACTCCCTGACCATCGTCGCGGAGTACATCCCCTACTTCTACGACCTGTCCTACGCCAGCCTGAGCCCCCTGTCCATCGACATGTGGCTGGGCGAAGGCTATGACGTGAAGGACGACGGCGAAGGCGCCTACCTCGTGGGCGACATGAGCGTCGAGACCCTCACCCCCAAGGTTGAAAAGGCCCGCTTCCTGACCGAAGGCCGCATCACCGCCGGCCCGTACAGCCTGGTCAGCTACGATGTGGGTGCCAAGCAGGCAGTGTTGGAGATCAACCCCAACTACAAGGGCAACTTTGAGGGCCAGAAGCCCCACGTGCAGAAGCTCATCATCGTCAAGTCCGAAAAGGCCACCCAGTTTGACGCGCTGTCCACCGGCCAGATCAACCTGCTCAGCAGCCTGACCGGCGGCGAAGAGGTCAACAAGGCCCTGGATATCGAAAACGGCGGCGGCTTCTCCACCGTCAACTACGAGCGCAACGGCTACGGCAAGCTGATGTTCCAGTGCGACTTCAGCCCCACCCAGTTCAAGGCCGTGCGTCATGCCATTGCCCACCTGCTGGATCGTCCCGAGTTTGCCTCCACCTTCACCGGCGGCTACGGCGCGCTGGTGCACGGCCCCTACGGCCTGGCCATGTGGATGTACAAGGACGCTGAGGAAGAGCTCAACGAGAAGCTGAACGCCTACCCCTACTCCCTGGACGAAGCCACCAAGCTGCTGGTCGAAGACGGCTGGACGCTGGATGCTGAGGGCAAGGAGTGGACCGAAGGCATCCGCTACAAGAAGGTCACCGAGCAGGAAGCCGGCCAGTACGAGCACAACATCAAGCTGGCGGACGGCACCGTGCTGATGCCCCTGATCATTGAGTGGGCCTCCACCACCGACAACCCCGTCTCCGAGCTGCTGGTCACCATGCTGGCCAACAACAAGGACGTTGCCACCGCCGGCATCGAGATCCGTCAGAGCGTGATGGACTTCGACCAGCTGCTGCTGTGGATGTACCGCGACAAGACCCAGGGCGAGCAGTACGGCGTGCCCAAGTTCGGCATGTTCAACCTGGCCACCAACTTCAACCCCATCTATGACCCGTCCTTCACCTTCACGCTGGATCCCGAAAAGGTTGCCCTGGGCTACAACGTGAACTTCCTGTTTGATGAGCAGCTGGATAAGCTGTCCATGGACATGGTGTATGGCGTCGAGTCGACCGATCCCGAGGGCTTCCTCAAGCTTTGGGTTGAGTACATCGACCTGTGGAACGAGGACCTGCCGGAGATTCCGCTGTACTCCAACGTCTACTACTCCATCTTCGCTGACAAGCTGAAGAACTACACCGAGAGCTCTCTGTGGGACTTCGATGCATCCATCGTCTATGCCCACATCGAGGAGTAACTTGACACGCTTGTAATCAACTGACACGGGGACGGGCCTCCGGGCCCGTCCCCTTTGCCGATGACCGAAAAACAAAGCAAAAACAATGGAGCCCATAGCTGTTGCTGAACAGCGGGGTGCCATTGCAGGAAAGGTCGGGACTTCCATGCTGAAGTATATCCTCAAACGGCTGGTGTACATGGTATTCGTGTTCCTGGTGGTCACGCTGCTGATGTACTCCCTGTACAACCTCATCCCCAGCGACCCCGCGCGGGCGCAGGTGGAGCCGATGCGAAACACGCTGAAACCCGATCAGTATGAGGCGATGTACAAGCAAATCCGGCTGGAAATGGGCCTGGACGACCCACTGCTGGTGCGTTACGCCCGATGGATGGGGCTGGCGCCCAACCATTTGGGGAAATACAGCGGGTTGCTGCAGGGCAACTTCGGGTATTCCAACTTCTTTAAAAAGCCGGTGATCGAGGTGATCCCGGAGCCCATGAAGTACACCATCTTCATGAACATTTTTGTAACGATACTGGCCTTGGGGATTACCATCCCGCTGGGCATTAAAACTGCAGTCAAGAAGGACAGCCGGCTGGACCGCGGCGTACAGGTAATCAGCGTCGTCGGCTACTCCATTCCCATACATATTATCGCGCTGGTGATGATCTTCCTTTTCGCGGTGGTGCTGCGCATCTTCCCCGTCATGGGCATGAAGACGCCCGGCAGCAACTACACCGGCATGCAGGCGTTTTGGGATTTGCTCTATCACGTCACTTTGCCGGTGCTGGTGCTGACCTTTGCCTCGCTGGGCTCCATGACGCGCTACGTGCGCGCCGCCATGATCGACGCCCTGTCGATGGACTATGTGCGCACCGCCCGAGCCAAGGGCGTGCGGGAGAAGGTGGTCATCTACTCCCACGCCTGGCGCAACGCGCTGCTGCCGGTCATCACCATCATCATCAGCTGGTTTCTGGGCATCTTCGGCGGCTCCACCATCACGGAGAGCACCTTCTCCCTCAATGGCATGGGGCGGCTGAATATCCAGGCCCTCTACAACAAGGACTATGAGCTGGCCCTCGCGATTCAGCTGTTTTATATCGTTGTGAGCCTGATCGGCCGCATCATCATCGACCTGAGCTACGGCCTGGTTGACCCGCGTGTGCGCATCACCAAGTGAGGAGGGCAGAGAAATGACGAATCAACAACCCAAAAAAGAGTATGCGCTCCTCCGTTGGCTCAAGCGCGGCTTCTTCGGCGCCCAGCGGGAGCTGACCATATTGGAAGAGGAAGCGCTGCAAAGCCCCTTCCAAACGGTGCTAAAAAACTTCTGGGCAAGGCGTATTTCCCGCATATCGGTCATTGTTTTCGTGCTGATTTTGCTGTTTGTGGTGATCGGCCCGCTGGTGCTGCCCATTGACCTGGGCTATCAGGACAATACGCAGCAGAACGTGCCGCCGGGCTTCAACATGCTCAGCGTGCCCAAGGAGCTGCAAGGCAACATCAAAATGATTGCCCCCGGCCCCACCTACGGCGTGGGCGTGGACAACAACGGCAAGGTGCACACCTGGGGCCATCTGCGGGTGACCAACGTCATCACGCTGGAGGACATCCCCCAGGAGGTGCTGGACGCCAAGCTTGTGGACGTGGCCAGCGGCTATGACCACGTTGTGGCCATGGATGACCAGGGCGCCATGCACATCTGGGGCAACACCCGCCTGGGCCAGGCGCAGCTGCCCAACGACATGGCCAGCGCCATCCGCAAGGGCGAGCAGCTCAACATCATCCAGATCGAGGCGGGCAACCAGTTCTCCGCCGCGGTCAATGAGGAGGGGCACCTGTACCTGTGGGGCAACAGCAACCTCAATGACATCAAGATCAAAAAGGCCTACCAGGGCAATGTGGCCAAGGTGGCGACCAACATCAACACCTACTTCATCCTGACCAAGGATGGCGAGGCCGCCTATGCCGGCTTCCAGCAGAATGCCTACTCCACCGTGCCCGAGGCCGCCAAGAGCGGCGTGGTGGATATCGCTGCCACCGGCTTTACCAACGCGGCGCTCAAGGAGGACGGCACCATCGTCATCTGGGGCAACGCGAGCCGGGGCGAGCGCAATATCCCGGAGCACGAAGGCAAGATCATCAAAATATTCGGCGGGCGCAACCACTACTCTGCCTTGACCGACAAGGGCGAGGTGCTCAGCTGGGGCGGCAACTTCTTTGGCCAGACCAACACCCCCAAGGCCGATGCGAACGACCCGGTTGAGCAGGTGTACACCGGCTTCTATCAGAACTATGCCGTTACCCAGTCGGGCAAGATGCACGCCTGGGGCCTGAAGGGCTACCTGCTGGGCACCGACCAATTTGGCCGTGACGTGCTGACCCGCATCATCAACGGCGGCCAGGTCACCATGACCGTAGGCGCGGTGGCTGTGCTGATTTCGCTGATCATCGGCGTCATCATGGGCGGCATCGCCGGCTACTTCGGCGGCATTGCCGACATGCTGATCATGCGCCTGTGCGAAATCATCGGCGCCATCCCCTTCCTGCCGCTGATGCTGATATTGTCGGCCATCATGGGCACCCGCGTGTCGCTGGAGCAGCGCATGTACATCATCATGGTCATTCTGGGTCTGCTGAGCTGGACCGGGCTGGCCTACCTGGTGCGCGCGCAGATCCTTTCCCAGCGGGAGATGGAGTATGTGACCGCCGCCAAGACCCTGGGGGTGCGCGAGAGCGGCATCATCTTCAAGCACATCATCCCCAATGTCATCTCAGTGATCATCGTGACGGCAACCGTCAGCTTTGCATCCAGCATGCTCACGGAGTCTTCCCTGAGCTTCCTGGGCTTTGGGATTCCGCCACCCACACCGACTTGGGGCAACATGCTCACCGGCGCCAACGACTCCATCGTCATCCAGCAGTACTGGTGGCGGTGGGTGTTCCCCGCGCTGATCTTCAGCATTTGCACCATCTGCATCAACTTAATCGGCGACGGCCTGCGGGATGCGATTGACCCCAAGAGCAACGAGCGCTGAGGAGGACGGATATGGCACTTCTTGAAATCAAGAACCTGAAAACCTACTTCCGCACCAAGCGCGGAATTATCAAGGCAGTCAACGATGCCAGCTATACCGTTGAAGCTGGCAGAACGCTGGGCATTGTTGGCGAATCCGGCTCCGGCAAAAGCGTATCGGCGCTCAGCGTGCTCAAGCTGCTGGACTCCAACGGCTACATCGCCGAGGGGCAGATTCTGCTTGAAGGGCGGGATATTTCCAAGCTCAGCCTCAAGGAGATGAACAACATCCGCGGCAACGACATCTCCATGATCTTCCAGGAGCCCATGACCAGCCTCAACCCGGTGTTCACCGTGGAAAAGCAGGTGTCCGAGCCCTTCATGATCCACCAGGGGATGAGCAAGGCAGAGGCCGGCCAGAACGTGGTGCGCATGCTGCGCGACGTCAAGATCCCCAACCCCGAGATCGTGGCCAAGCAGTACCCTCACCAGCTGTCCGGCGGCATGCGCCAGCGCGTCATGATTGCCATGTCGCTCGCCTGCAAGCCCAAGCTGCTGATTGCCGATGAGCCCACCACGGCGCTGGATGTCACCATCCAGGCGCAGATCCTCAAATTGATGAACGAGCTGAAGGAGGAGCGTGGCACCTCCATCATGTTCATCACCCACGACCTGGGCGTTATCAACCAGATGGCCGACGACGTGGCCGTGATGTATTGCGGCCAGGTGGTGGAACTGGCGCCCGTGCGCACCATCTTTGACAAGCAGGCCAAATATTCCCACCCCTATACCGAGGGCCTGATGGTATCCATCCCCCGGCTGGACACGCCGGCGCACTCACGGCTGGAGGTCATCCCCGGCGCCGTGCCCCACCCGCTGGACCTGCCCCAGGGCTGCAAGTTTGCCCCCCGGTGCAAGTACGCCACGCAAAAGTGCAAGGACGAGGAGCCTGAGATGTACAGGGTGTCCGAGAATCAGCAAATCCGCTGCTTCTATCCCCAGAAGGAGGCCCGCCATGGCTGAGAACCGCGTTCTGTTTAAAATCACCAACCTCAAGCAGTACTTCCCGCTTAAGAAGAAGGGGCTGTACGTCAAGGCCAACGACGGCATCACCATCAACATCCACGAGGGGGAGACCCTGGGGCTGGTGGGCGAGTCCGGCTGCGGCAAGTCCACCATGGGGCGCACGCTGCTCAAGCTGTACAACGCCACGGACGGCAAGATCATGTACAACGGCCGCTCCCTGCTGGAGGTGGCCCCCGAATACGCCGACAAGACCATCAACGGCCTGAAGGCCGCCAAGAGCAAGATGCTTCACCTGCAGGAGGCCTACGAAAAGATGGAGGCCGAGGTGGAGGGCAAGGGCTGGCTGAAAGAGGATGCCCCGGAGACCCCGGAGCGCTTCAAGGCCCTGACTGACCTGGCCCAGGCCCGCAAGGAAGCCTATGACGCCACCTTTGATGTAACCAGCATCGTAGGCGGCCTGATCACACTGGACGACCTGGACCCGGTGATCACCCTGCACAAGGAGCTGTTCGGCGTAGCCAAGCAGCGCAAGGCCATCCACAACAAGCGCAGGGCTGCGCTGGTGGACCTGGATGACCTGCGCTTCCGCCAGGAGCAGAAGGCGGGCACCGCCTTCCAGGGCAAGATCAACGGCCTGGAGGCCGAGGTGACCGGCCTGGATGAGCAGATCGCTGCCAAGGACGAGCAGATGGCTGCCATCCGCGCGAAAATTGACCAATTGCGCGCCCCCCTGCAGGACGACCCGGCCTTCCAGCTGATGGATCAGGACCGGGAAGGCGCGGTGGACCTGGCCCGCCTGACCTATGAAGAAATGCGCCACCTGCGGGTGGATATGCAGCTGATCTTCCAGGACCCCTACTCGTCGCTTGACTCCCGCATGACCGTGGGGCAGATCATCGGCGAGGGGCTGCTGGCCCACAAGCGATTTAAGCGCAACGATGACCGCATGAAAGCCCGGGTGCTCAAGGTGATGGAGGATTGCGGCCTGGCGCCCTACTTCCTGCACCGGTATCCGCACCAGTTTTCCGGCGGCCAGCGCCAGCGCATCGGCATTGCCCGGGCATTGGCCCTCAGCCCCAAGTTCATCGTATGCGACGAGGCCGTCTCGGCGCTGGACGTATCCATTCAGAGCCAGATCATCAACCTCCTGCAGGAGCTCAAGGACAAGGAGCAGCTGACCTACCTGTTCATCACCCACGACCTGGCGGTGGTCAAGTACATCTCCGACCGCATCGCGGTGATGTACCTGGGCGTCATTGTGGAGCTGGCCAGCACGGAGGATATTTTCACCAGCGCCATGCACCCCTACACCGAGGCGCTGCTCAGCGCCATCCCCACCGCCGATGAAAACGCTCGCCGCGAGCTGGTGGTGCTGGAGGGCGATATCCCCAGCCCCGTCAACCCGCCGCCGGGATGCAAGTTCCACACCCGGTGCAAGTATGCCACCGATATCTGCAAGCACGTGATCCCGGTGCTGGAGGAGATCACGCCCAACCACTTTGTTGCCTGCCACCACCGCCTGATGACGGAAAAGGAAGCGGCATACCGGGCCAGCCAGCAGGCTGAGGGGATGAACTAAGCATGCTGTTCAAGAGGCAGGTCGAGCGCGCCTTCACGCTGCTGCGTGAGCGCAGGCAGGCACGGCAGGCAGGGGATGAGGACATGCCCCTGGAAAAAGGTGATGTGACCGCCATGATCATCGCCGCGCTGATCACCCTGGTGCCCGTGGCGCTGATCGTGCTGGTGCTGATGGTGCTACTGCCCATGCTGTTCACTTTGTTGCGATAGTTTCCAGATACCACATGCGCGGGACGCCTTGTATTTCAAGGCGTCCCATTTTGTATACAAAGACATCGTAAATACAGTTTATCCCTTGACTGGCATAAACTTACAATGCTATATTCCGCACAAGCGGTTCTGCCGCGGATCAAACCGGAGGATGATTTACTGATGTTCGCTGCTTACAGCCTGCTGGTCCTGCTCCTTATTGGCGGCCTTGTACGAATTATTCGCAGGGCCGTACAACCGTTGTGCAGCAGGAGAAGGATGTCTGTAGGCTGATCAGGCATGATAGCAAAACCCCTGTCACCGTGCACACGGAGGCAGGGGTTTTTGTAAGGGATGAAGGAGGAAGGCATGCAGCTCAACGGCGCGCAGATACTGATTGAGGTCCTCAAGGAGCATGGGGTGGACACCGTGTTTGGCTACCCCGGCGGCGCGGTGCTGGATATCTACGATGCGCTATACAAGGCGTCGGATAAAATCCACCACGTGATCACCTGCCACGAGCAGGGGGCGGCCCATGCGGCGGATGGTTATGCACGGGCCAGCGGCCGCACCGGCGTGGTGATTGCCACCTCCGGCCCGGGCGCTACCAACCTGGTCACCGGCATCGCCAACGCCTACCTGGACTCGGTGCCGCTGGTCGCCATCACGGGCAATGTGGCGGTCAACCTCATCGGCCGCGACAGCTTTCAGGAGGTGGACATCATCGGCATCACGATGCCCATCACCAAGCACAACTACATCGTAAAGGACATCAGCCAGTTAGCGGATGCCGTGCGCGAGGCCTTTCACCTGGCGGCCTCCGGGCGGCCCGGCCCCGTGCTGGTGGACATCCCCAAGGATGTGCAACAGGGCCAGTGCGAGTACCAGAAGCGCCCGCCGGCGCCCGCCAATGGCCGCCGGGCGCTGTCCCAGGAGGCGCTAAAACAGGCCCAGGCACTGATTGCCGCCTCGTCGCGCCCCTTTATCTATGCGGGCGGCGGGGTGGTGACTGCCGGTGCATCAGAGGCGCTGACCCGCTTTGCCGAAAGCCTGTCGGCCCCTGTGGGCAGCAGCATGATGGGCCTGTCCGCCATGCCGCACCGGCACCCGCTGTTTCTGGGCATGACAGGCATGCACGGGCGCTACGCCGCCTCCAAGGCATTGGCGGCCTGCGACCTGCTGATCGCCGTGGGCAGCCGCTTCTCCGACCGGGCCACGGGCAACAAGCTGTCTTTCGCCACCGGCAAGAAGGTGCTGCACCTGGACATCGACCCCGCCGAAATCGGCAAAAACATCCCAGCCTATGCCGCCGTGGTGGGCGATGTGAAGGCCATTTTGGAGGCGCTGCTGGAGCTGGGCGTCAGCCGCCAGCGCAGCGACTGGGAGGAGGAGGTGCGGGCCATCGTCCGCATGCCGGACAGCCACCTGGGCATGGACCACTCGCGCCTCAACCCGCAGATGGTGATTGAGTCCCTGTACGCCAAGCTGGCGGACGAGGCGATTGTGGCGACGGATGTGGGCCAGCACCAGATGTGGGCGGCGCAGTATTACAAGTTTCAGCGGCCGCGCACCTTCATCACCTCGGGCGGCCTGGGGACGATGGGCTTTGGCATGGGGGCGGCCATCGGCGCCTGCATGGGCACCGGGCAGCGCACGCTGCTGATCACCAGCGACGGCAGCTTCCACATGAACCTGGCGGAGCTGGCCACCGCCGTCACCCACCGGCTGCCGCTGCTGATCGTGGTGCTCAACAACAGCGTGCTGGGCATGGTGCGCCAGTGGCAGACGCTGTTTTACGATCAGCGCTATGCCAGCACCACCATGGACGGGCGGGTGACGGACTTTGTCAAGCTGGCCGAAGCCTTTGGCGCCAAGGGGCTGCGCATCGACCACAAGGAGCAGCTGGACAGCGCCATCGGCCAGGCGCTGACTTGGGAAGGCCCGGTGCTGCTGGATGTATTGATTGACCGCGACGAGAAGGTGCTGCCCATGATTCCGCCCGGCGGCACCATAGACCAGATCATCTTGAGGGGGTAAGGGTATGGGCGATGAAACCTTTGTGTTGGCCATGCTGGTCAACAACCAGGCGGGGGTGCTGACCCGGGTGTCCAGCCTGTTTGGGCGGCGGGGCTACAACATCGACAGCCTGTCCGTGGGCGAGACCGAGGACAGCAGCATCTCCCGCATCACCATCCAGACCAATGGGGACGACCGCATCCGCGAGCAGATTGTCCGCCAGCTGGAAAAGCTGCACGACGTGCGCACCGTCACGGTGATGGCCCAGGAGCGCACGGTGCTGCGCGAGCTGATGATGATCAAGGTGCAGGCCGGGCCGGACAAGCTGGCGCAGGTACAGGAGGCGGCCAAGGTGTTCCGCGCCAAAATTGTGGACCTGACGCCCACCACCATCACGGCAGAAATCACAGGCGAGAAGGCCAAGCTGGACGCCTTCATTGCCTGCTTGGAACCATTTGGGGTCACGGAACTGTGCCGGACCGGCCTGACGGCCATCGGGCGCGGAGAATATAAGCTGCAACAGCAGCAGGAGGAGCAGACACATGGCGAAGATGTATTATGAGAAGGATTGCAACAAGGACCTGCTGAAGGGCAAGAAGGTGGCCGTAGTGGGCTATGGCAGCCAGGGGCACGCGCACGCGCAGAACCTGCGGGACTCGGGCATGGAAGTGGTCATCGGCCTGTATGAGGGCTCCAAATCCGCCGAGCGCGCCCGCGCGGCCGGCTTTCCCGTGATGAACACGCAGGATGCCGTGCAGGCCTGCGACGTGGTGATGATACTGGTAAACGACGAAAAGCAGGCGGCGCTGTACAAGCAGTGCATCGCCCCCCATCTGCGCGCCGGCATGACGCTGGC
>JAAZBU010000052.1 GCA_012513645.1 Clostridiales bacterium
CGCTCTCCTGAGCGGGCGCTGCGCTCTCCTGCGCGAGAGCGGCGATACCGCTGAGGGCCAGCATGCCGACCAGCAGCAGGGCAATGATTTTCTTGAACATGTTGCTTCCTTCCTTACGCTCCCGATCAAGTCGGGTAATGGTTTATTATCGCATAGCGCCACCGCCCTTGGCAAGGAAAGCGGCGCGAATACCCCTGATTTAACACCTTGTACATATTGCCGTCATCAGCGCAGCACCGCGATGTGCGTTGGCGCATGCTTGCTGCGGGTTGTGAGCAGGGGGCCTTCGCCCATGCCGGTTAATGCCTCGGCGGATAGCCGCTCCCCCGGTACCGCCAGCGGCACACCGGGCGGGTAGCAAATGGCATACTCCGCACATACGCGCCCCTGGGCCTCCCGCATTGGCACCAGCTGCCAGGGCAATGCCAGCGCCTCGCCGGGCGTCATCACCGCCTCCGGTTGGGGCAGCGTGCCCTTATGCCGCATCGGCGCTTCGCACAACCCCTTATCCACCTCCCGCAGCGCCGCGGCCAGGCGCAGCAAGGTGTCCGCTGTATCCCCCATGCCGGTCATGGCCAGGGCAGTGTTGGGCCCCGCGGCCTCCAGGTCGATGCCATACCGCGTACGCAGCGTATCGTGCAGCGCGTAGCCCGTGATGTCCGTCCCCGCGCAGGAGAGCATCAGCTTGCCCGGGTCCATGCCCCAAACAACCTCCTGCGCAATCGCCGGGGTGAGCAGCCGCAGTTGCCGCAGCGCTGCTGTCCGTTCCGCAAACGCTTCCAGCGCCTGCCGCCATGTGGCAAACAACGGCGGCCCCTCTTGCTCCAGCAGCCGCAGGCAGCCATCGATGGAAGCCATCAACAGGTAGGATGGGCTGCTTGTCTGAAACACATCCAGCTGCTCGGCCAGGGCCTCGCCCACGGCCTCTGTGGCGGCATGCGCCAGGCCGGTCTGGGTGAGGGAGGGCAGCGTCTTGTGCAGGCTGTGCACCACGATGTCAGCAGCGCCGCAGGCCACCGCGCCCTCGGGGAATCCCCCGCCGAGCCCCAGGTGTGCGCCGTGGGCCGCGTCCACCAGCACCCGTATCCCCGCTTCGTGAGCCAAATTGACCAGCCGGGGCAGGTCGCTGAGGATGCCTTCGTATCCAGGGCAGGTCAGCACCAACAGCCGGGCATCCGGGTGCGCGGCCAGCGCGGTGCGCAGCAGGTCGGGCGTTACCGATCCCCAGGCGTCAAACCCGGGTACTTGTGGCGGGTACAGGTAGGCGGGGGTCAGCCCGCACAGCGCCACGCCATGGTAGACCGACAGGTGGCTGCCCCGCTGCATCAGCACCTTGTCGCCCGGGCGGGTCAGCGCGCGCATACCGGCCAGAATGCCCGCCGTGCTGCCGCCCACCAGGTAGAAGCTGCGCGCGGCGCCCCACAGCCGGGCCGCCCGCGCCATGCCCTCCCGCAAGATTCCCTCCGGCGCGTGCAGGTTGTCAAAGCCCTCTATCTCCGTGATATCCAAATCGGCCCGCAACGCGCGCAGGTACGGCGCCAGGTCAGCCTGCCGCTTGTGCCCGGGCATGTGCATGGGCAGCCTGCCGGGCAGTTCACGGGCCAATTTGTCATACAGGGAGTCGGTCATGGTGCTCCTTATAAAACGCGTGCCGAAACGCTTGTCTCGGCACGCGGGTTGCGATGCGGTTCAGTTGCCGCCTTCCACCAGGAGGGAGGATGCCTCCGGGCTGGTGGTGGGCGCCGGGGTCATCGGCACATCTTCCGTCACGGTCAGGGGGCCGGCGGTCGGCTGGGCTGCTGCCTGGGCATCTGCCTGCGCCTGGGCGTACAGGTGCTCCAGCGTCTGCTTGGTGGCGTTGCCGCCGCCGCGCAGGCTGTTGGCCCGCTGGTAGGCGCGCACGGCGTCGCGCGTTCCCTCGCGGTACTGACCGGTCACCGTGCCCTGGTAGAGACCCAGCTCCTTCAGGCGGCTCTGCAGCCAGAACACATCCTCGCCCTCGCTGCCAATCTTCAGCTCGCGCAGCTCGCTCTGCGGCGTGACCGCGCTGTTGTAGACGGGCGCCTGCGTGGGCTCCGGCGTGGCGTTGTGGATGCCCGCCCTCTCGTTGAAACTGCCGGGGCGGTGGGCATGCTTGAGCTCGGGGTCCAACAGCCCATCCTCGTGAATCCATACCTCCACGCCCTGGCCCAGGTTGTCGTAGATCCATTTGGCATCCTGTATCGTCAGGCGGATGCAGCCATGGCTGGCTGTCTTGCCCAGCCGGTTGACCGAGCGCATGTTGATGCGCCGGTCGGAGCCATACAGGAAGGAGTGGAAGGCGATGCTGTTGTTGATTTTGGTCCAGTACTGGGCCAGGCCGCCGCCCCACGTGGGGAACTCGGCCCAGCGCGCGGTGCGGCCGCTGAGCGTCCAGGTGCCCACGTCGCTGGGGAAGCTGGGCGTACCGGTGGACGCGGTGAAAATCTTGTACAGGTCGGTGAACTCCTGGTTGGCATCCCGACGGAAAATCTTGATCAGCTGGTTGGCCACGTCCACCTCCACAAAGTAGGGGATGGGCGTGGGCTCGGGCGTGGGGCGGGGCGTGTTGTTGGGGTAGACCACATCGGCGGCGAACAGCGCAGCCCAGGTCTCCTCCCCCACAGAGCCGTCATCGGCCAGACCGTTTTGCTTCTGAAACTCCTTCACCGCGGCCTGGGTGTGCTTGTAGTAGCCGCTGGTCACCTTGCGGTCGAAGTAGCCCAGGTACTCCAGCTGCCGCTGCACCGTCTCCACGCCCTTGCCCGTGCTGCCGTACTGCAGCTTGCCGGGGTAGGCTGTGTTGGGCGCCTGTGTCGGCGGCGGCACCGGGGTGGGCGTGGCCGCGGGATCGGGGGTGGGCATCACGATGTCATCGCTGTACAGCCGCTGCTGGGTGGGCACATCCGCCCGGCCTGTGCTGTCCATGCCATTGTCCTTTTGAAAGTTGCTGATGGCTGCGGTGGTGCCGTCCAGGTAGCTGCCCGACACCTTGCCCCAGTAGTAGCCAAGCTCGCTCAGCCGCGTTTGCAGCGCCTTCACATCCTCGCCGCGGTCGCCCTTCTTGAGCGGGCGGTAGGCATCGCCGTAGATGATGTCCAGCGTCTCCAAGTCCGCGTTGCCGGTGGCCTTGAGGCCATACGCCTCCTGCACCGCTTTGACAGCGCGCTCGGTTTGCGCGTAATAGTTGCCGGTCACAGGGCCGTTATAGTACAACAGCTCCCGCAGACGGGTCTGCAGCGCCTTGACGTCATCGCCCCGGTCGTCTCTTTTGAGCGCCCGGGCTTCGCTGGTCACGATGACGGCATCCTGCGGGCCTTCCTCATCCAAAGGAATGGACTCCGCCAGGCCGGGCAACGCAAGCAGGGCCAGCAGCAGAACCAATACCACCAAAAAGCTTCGCTTCATGTAATCCCTCTCCTCTATGGTCGGCCCTTAGTGTAATAGTTTCGACACACATTTGCAAGGTATTATCATGTAAAGTTTTACATTTCTTCATAAGATATCATGAAAAACCTCCCGCATGTCGGCGGGAGGTTCGC
>JAAZBU010000053.1 GCA_012513645.1 Clostridiales bacterium
CTGGCCATCACCTTCATGGGCAAGGAACGCCCCGTCTGACCCATGCAAAAACATGCCCTCGTCATTCAGGATCTGTCCTGTGTCGGGCGATGCTCGCTGCTGGCGGCATTGCCCGTTTTAAACGCCTGCGGCATACGCACCACGCCGCTGCCCACCGCGCTGCTCAGCACCCATACGGCATTCGACGCCCCTCACCGGCTAGACCTCACGCAGGACATGGAGCGCACGCTGGACCACTGGGCCGGGCTGCCGCTGCGCTTTGACCTGATCCACATCGGCTACCTGGCCGGCGCGCACCAGCTGCCCGCTGTGCAGCGCGCGGTGGATGCCTACCACCGCGACGGCGCGCTGCTGTGCGTGGACCCGGCCATGGGCGACTGGGGCCGCGCCTACGCCTACTGCGATGATGCGCTGCTCAGCGGCTTCCGCTCGCTGTGCGCGCAGGCCGACCTGATCTTGCCCAACCGCACCGAGGCCGCGCTGCTGCTCGACACCCCCTACGACAAGGGGCCGGACAGCCCGGACAAGCTGCTGCACCAGCTGCGCGCGCTGAGGGAGCGCTTTGGCGCGGCCACAGTCATCACCGGCGTCAGCGAGCAGGACGGCTTTATCGGCGCGGCCTGCCTGGCCCGGGATATGCAGGCACCCCGCGTGCGCCTGGGCCCGCACCTCAAGGGTGCCTGGCCGGGCACGGGCGACCTGTTTGCCGCTGCGCTGGAGGCCGCCTGGCTGCACGGCCTGCCGCTGGAGGACGCCTGCGGCCTGGCGGTGGACTTCCTCCATCAATGCCTGCTGGATGCCCCGCAAGACCATAAAGAAGCCCGCTACGGCGTGCCCTTTGAGCCCGTGCTGGGCTGGCTGCTGCAACGCATGAACAGCCGCTGATATTCGGTTTGCAGGCAGGACTTTTCCCCTTCCATGGCGAAAGGATATTATTCAGCCATTTATGGAAGGGGATTTTTGATGCTCTCAGCTGAGGCGCTCAAGCAGCGCACACAACCGACAGAATGGGCCGCCGGCGAGCGGCTGGCCGCCCGCGGGCTGCTGCGCGAGCTGCGCCGCGCGCCCGGCCTGGCGGAATATATGATCACCGAGGAGCCCTATGCCTTGGTGCGGCTGCGGGCGGACGCCCCCAGCGAGTGCGACTGCGGGCAGCCCTACTGCCGCCACCTGGCGGCGGCCATGCTGGCCGCCGAGCACAGCGGCGCTCAGCGGGAGCTGGAAAACTACCACGAGCGTCACGCCAGCGAGGCCTTTTACGAGGCGGTGGAAAGCATCATCCCCCACGCGCCCACCATCCAGCTGGAGCCCTCCATCTTTGTAGAAGGGGGCAGCATCTGGGTGTCGCTGCGCGCGGGCGAGGGGCGGCTGTATGTGGTGCGCAATCTGCCGCGCTTTTTGCAGGCGCTGCGCACGGGCGAAGCGGTGGAAACCGCGCCCAACCTCACCCTCACGCCGCGGTTCAGCAGCTTTTCCCCGCAGGAGGCCGCCTTTTTGCGCATTTTGCTCAGCCATGTGCAGGCGCTGGAATACCTGGGCAACCGCCTGACGCCGCAGCAGGCGCGCAAGATGCCCCTCAGCGAGGAAACCGCGCTGCGGGCCCTGGGCGCGCTGCGCACGCTGCGCTTCCGCCTGACGGTGAACGGCACCACCCGCATGCAAAAGGGCATCCAGACGCTGCCCATGCCCGCGGTATTCTATGTGAGCGGCAACCGCAACGGCCTGAGGATCCGCGCCCAGATGGACCAGCCCTGCACCCTGGCGGTGCGGGACGGCAGCTTCATGCTGTGCGCCGGGCAGTTGGTGTGCGTGCAGCGGGAGGACCGCGCCCTGGCCCGCGTGGTGCTGGCGCAGGAGGAAAAGGTATTCAGCTTCCCCCGGGGCGATGTATCCCGGGTGACGGGCGAACTGCTGCCCACCTTGATGCGCAGCCACGCCGTCATACTGGATGAGCGGCTGGAGCGCCGCATGATCCGCCGCCCGCTGAAGGCCCGCGTGTACCTGGACCAGGCCGGCGGCAGCATCGTGGCCAAGGTGCGCTTTGCCTATGGCGATATCGAGCTGGACCCCTTCTCGGTGGAGCCCGAGGAGCCCAGGCTTTTGCTGCACGACGCGCTGGGCGAGCGCCGGGTGCTGGAGGCCATGGCCGAGGCCGGCTTCCGCGTGCGCAAAGGCTTTATCCACCTCAGCGGGGAGGAGCAGATCTACCGCTTCCTCACCGGCGGCGTACAGACGCTGGGGCAGAAGGCCGAGCTGTTTTTAAGCCAGGACTTCAAGCGCCTGGCCCCGCGCACGCCCACGCTGTCCGGCCGCCTGAGCGGCACGGGCAGCCGGCTTACGCTCAGCGTGCTGGATGACGGCACGCCGGTGGAGGAGCTGGTGCCGCTATTGCAGGCCATCCGCAGCCGCAAGCAGTATTTCCGCTACCGCGATGGCAGCTTCATCACCCTCAAGGACACCGAAACCTGGCAGGAGCTGGCCGAGGCCGCGCTGGAGGCCGCCCAGGGGCAGGCCGACCTGCGGGACCTCAAGGGCTTCCGTGCCGCCTACCTCAAGGCCCTCATCGAGGATGCCCAGCTGCCCGTGGAGGTAGACCCCGCCACCGCCCGCCTGGCCGCGCTGGCCGATGAGGCGCCCGCAAGCCCGGTCAAGGGGCTGCACCCCTATCAGGAGCGGGGCTTTGAATGGCTGTACGCGCTGCACCGGCTGGGCATGGGCGGCATTCTGGCCGACGAGATGGGCCTGGGCAAAACCGTGCAGACCATCGCCGTCATTTTGAGCGCGGTGCAGCAGGACAAGCAGCGCCTGCCCTCCATCATCGTGGTGCCCACCACGCTCACCTACAACTGGCAGGCGGAGTTTCGTCGCTTTGCGCCCGGGCTGCGCGTGCAGATGATTGCCGGCCCCCGCCAGCGCCGGCAGGAGCTGATCGCCCGCTTTACCGGCCCCGATGCCCCCGATGTGCTGCTGACCAGCTACCCCCTCATCCGACAGGATATCGACCTGCTGCGGGACATCCCCTTCCGCTTTGCGGTGCTGGACGAGGCCCAGTACATCAAAAACGCGCTCAGCCAGTCGGCCCGCGCGGTCAAGCGCCTGCAGGCCAGAACGCGCCTGGCGCTGTCAGGCACCCCCATGGAAAACAACGCCGCCGAGCTGTGGAGCCTGTTTGACTTCGTGCTGCCGGGCTACCTGCCCCCCATCCGCGACTTTTTGCGCCGCTACGACCAGGGCCGCAACGCGCAGGACCTGCTGCGGCGCATCCGCCCCTTCCTGATGCGCCGCCTGAAGGCCGAGGTGATGGCCGAGCTGCCCGACAAGGTGGAATCGGTGCTCACCGTGCCCATGACGCCCGACCAGCGCAAGGTATACCTGGCCGTGCTGCACCAGAAGCGCATGCGCCTGGAGGGCCTGATCGAGCACAATGCCCTGCGCGGGGGGCGCGGCGAGGTGCTCAGCGCGCTGACCGAGCTGCGCCAGATCTGCTGCCACCCGTCGCTTGTGATGCCCGGCTACGGCGGCGAGGCGGGCAAGATCAGGCTGCTGGATGACATCCTGCCCGAGGCCATCCAGGAGGGGCACCGGGTGCTGATCTTCTCTCAGTTTACGCAGATGCTCAAGCTGCTGCGCCGCCACCTGTATCAGGAGGGCATCGAGGCTCTGTACCTGGACGGCGACACCAAGCCCGAGGAGCGCCAGCAGCTGACCGAGCGGTTCAACGCGGGCAGCGAGCCTGTGTTCCTGATATCGCTCAAGGCGGGCGGCACCGGCCTCAACCTGACGGGGGCCGACATGGTCATCCACTACGACCCATGGTGGAACCCCTCCGCCGAGGACCAGGCGGCCGACCGCGCCCACCGCATCGGGCAAAAGCGCAGCGTGCAGGTGCTGCGCCTGGTGATGCACGACTCCATCGAGGAGCAGGTGCTGGCCCTCAGCCGCGGCAAGCGCCGCCTGTTTGAGCAGCTGATTACCCCGGGCGAGCAGATGCCGCAAAAGCTGACACAGCAGGACATCCTCAAGATGTTCAACCTGTCCCAGCCCGAGGAGCCCCAGCCCGAGGAGGAGAGCGAATGACCGATTTTTCCCGCCCGGCGCTGCTGGAGGCTAAGCGGGCACTTGCCTCCACACTCAGCAAGTGCGAGAAGGTGCTGCCCAAGGTGGCAGCCAGCCCCAGCCAGGCCACGCTGCTGCGCCGGCGCATCGAGGCGCTGCGCATCTCCCTGGCGCTGATCGAACGGGAGTTGGCGCGGGCGGAGGATGCAGCCGATAGGGAGTGACCGGGACACTTCCCCGGCGTAACCGCACAACAGCATGCGCCGTCCTATCCCCGGCTGGTACCGGGCGGGCGGCGCATGACGGCATCCTGTGATGGCTATGTCAGCTTGTCGAAGGTCTCGCTCGCGATGGACAGCCGGCGCAAAATGGCTGTCTTTTTGTATACATGCTTTTCAAACTTGGACAGGATATCGCCCACAAAGGTGACCGCCTCGTTGATGTGGGGCCCCTTGTTGAGCATGATGCACTCGGACTTGGCGGCCAGCGTCACGTCCGACACCTCGGCGCGGGTGGGGATGCCGGTCTTGACCAGCGTCTCCACCACCTGGGTGGCCCAGATGACGGGCACATGCGCGGCCTCGCAGATCCACA
>JAAZBU010000054.1 GCA_012513645.1 Clostridiales bacterium
GCCGGGATGCGCACATACTCGGCAAACGCGCCGTCCATGTTGATGCCGAAGGCCTTGTAGTCGTCGCACAGGTGCTGGTTGCCGGCCACGCAGCGGTCGCAGATGCCGCAGCCGATGTTGGGCTGCAGGGCGATGTGCATGCCGGGCTGGTAAAAGGGCACCTTGGCCCCCACCCGCTCGATGATGCCGGCAAACTCGTGCCCAAGCGTGAGCGGGCGCTGCTCATCCACGCCGCGGTAACCGTTTTGCCACATGCGGATGTCGGTGCCGCACACCGAGGCCGCCTTGGTCCTCAGCAAAATTTCATCCTCACCGATGTCGGGCACCGGCACCTCTACCAGACGGATGTCCCCGGGTCCATACAGCCGCAACGCGCGCATAGTCATTTCCCCCTTCATAGCTTGATTACTTCCCCGCTCAGGATGGAGCGGTTGCCTGCCTCGACGATGGCCACCGCCATCAGGCCGTCATAGCCCGTCACCGAGGGCTGCTTGTCCTCTAATATGGCCTGCACAAAGGAGATGTCCTCCCGCAGGTAGGCATCCAGAAACAGCGTCATCCAGCTGTTGACAAAGGCAGAGGTGGTGCGCCCGTCCTGGGTGGTCACCTCCACCGAATTGGCGCGGCTGCGCCCCACATGCAGCAGGCCCTTGGTGCCCACCAGCTCCACATGGGAGTCGTAGCCGTACTGGGTGTAGGCCGAGCCGTCGATCTGAAACTGCGCGCCGCTGGCCAGCTGCCCGGTCATGACCACGTTGTCGTAGTAGTCCGGGTATTCGCCGCTCACCTCGGGGTTGCGGTAGTTGCCGCCGATGGCGTACAGCGATGTGATGTCGCTGCCCGCAAACCAGCGCACGGCGTCGATGTCGTGGGAGTTGACCTCGGCCAAGATGCCGTTGGACTTCGCCAGGTCGTACATCCACGGCCGGGGCTTGCTGGGCCCGCGGGTGTGGGATTTGATGAGCACCAGGTCGCCGATGGCGCCCTCGTCCAGCAGGCGCTTGGCCTCGGCAAAGCTCTCGTCGTGGCGGCGCATGAAGCCGATTTGCAGCTTGACGTTGTTTTCATCACATACGTCAATCATGTCCCGGCACTCCTGCACGTTCATGGCCATGGGCTTTTCGCACAAAATGTGCTTGCCGTGCCTGGCGCAGGCCGTCACGATCTCGCAGTGCAGGTCGGTGGGCGACACCACGATCACCGCGTCCACCTTGGGGTCGTCCAAGAAGGTGCGATAGTCGGTGCTCCACTTGGTGATGCCCAGCTCCTGCGCGGCGGCGATGGCCGCGCTCTCCTGCACATCGGCCACGGCCTCCATCCTGGCGCCCGGCACCTTGTTGCGGAAGTTGCGCGCGTGGATCATGCCTGCCCGGCCGCAGCCAATCAGGCAGATGCCCAGTTCCCGGTTGCTCATGCTATTTCCCTCCCACAGCCTGTACATCCTATTGGCGGACACCGATAGGCCGCCCCTGTACAAAAGGCCGTTGCTTCCTGTCATTGCGTTGCGCCCGGGGCAGGCTTGACGCGTATATGCCCCGCCATGCATGCCCGGCCCCGGCATTCGATGCCGCATTATACCACGATGCCCTGCCATTGCGCAATCGTTTTTTATCGTTTGTTGCCGTTTATCGTTATATTCTTGTGGGCATAGAAAATCCCCCGCCGGGCGGCAGGGGAAAGAGGATGCAGAATACCGGATGGTCAGCCCCGGGGGCGGATGCCCGCGGTCTCCATCTCGCGCTCAAAGCTGTCCGCGGCCAGCTCCACGGTCTTCAGGCAGCGGCTCTCCTCGGTCTTGTAGCGGGGCTTCAGGTCGGCGCACAGGTCGCTGCACAGGTCGCGCTCAAAGGCCTGTACCAGCGCGGCGCAGCGCTCGCCAAAGCCCTGGGTGGCATGCGCCCTGTCCTGCACCAGCAGGGGCCCCAGCGCGGCGATGCCGCCGCACAGCGCGCCGCAGGCCTTCTCGCAGCCCATGCCGCCGCCAAAGCCCGATGCCGTGAGCAGGCTGCCCTCGGGCAAGTTCAGGCCGTACACGTCGTTGATGGCGCGCAGCATGGCCTCCGCGCAGTTGTAGTCGTTCAGGTAGTATTGCCTTGCCTTGTCTTTGAGTATCATGTTGTTCTCCTTCATGGTGATGCAGGGGCCTCGCCCCCGCCCTGTCCGCCGCGGCGCGCAAACCAGTCGCGGGCAAACTGCACGTCCTGCTCCATCTGGCGGCGGAGGTCATCCTTGCTGTCAAACTTCATCTCCGGCCTCATGAAGTGCAGGTAGCGGATGATAATGGGCCTGTCGTACAGGTCCTCATGCCGGTTGAGCAAAAAGACCTCCACCGTGGGCTCGCCCTCGGGCAGCGTGGGGTGAAAGCCCTGGCTCAACACGCCCTCCTCCCGCCGCATGTCCTCGTCGGGAAAGAGCACCTCGGCCACATACACGCCGTTGGCCGGCCGGCCATTGCCCGGCGGAAAGGGCAGGTTGGCCGTGGGCACGCCCATGGTCCGCCCTTGGCGCTTGCCGCGCATCACAATACCCTGCACAACGGCGATCGGTTCCATGCTGCCTCCTCCACGTGTTCCTGCGCATGAATATAGCCCCGGCGCCAGGGGATGTCAAGCAATGGAAACACAGCCAAAGTACAAGCCGCCCTTTGCAATGCGATCCGTTCACCGTTACAATACGCCTATCTGTGCACACGAGGGGAGGGGATATCCTTGCGGGGAGAGCGAAAGGCAGCCTTTGTTAAGACCGTGCCGGTGATCGCCAGCTACCTGGTGCTGGGCTTTGGCTTCGGCGTGCTGCTGGTGTCGCGCGGCTACCCCTTCTACTGGGCGCTGCTCATCAGCCTGACGGTGTACGCGGGCAGCATGCAGTTTGTGCTGGTGGACCTGCTCACCGGCGGCGCCGGGCTGCTGAGCACGGCCCTGATGACGCTGCTGATCAACGCGCGCCACCTGTTCTACGGCATCTCCATGCTGGAGAGGTATCAGCACGCCGGGCGCAAAAAGCCGTACCTGATCTTTGCTTTGACCGATGAAACCTACAGCCTGCTGTGCGCTGAGGATGCGCCCGCCGGGCTCGACCGCTACCGGTATTACTTCAACGTATCGGCGCTGGGGCACTTCTACTGGGTGCTGGGCAGCCTGCTGGGCCCGCTGGCGGGCACCGCGCTGCCGTGGGATTTCAGGGGCGTGGAGTTCTCCATGACGGCGCTGTTTGTGGTGGTATTTACCCAGCAGTGGATGGACGCGCGGGACCGTCTGCCCGCGGTGATCGGCTTGGGCAGCTCCTTAATATGCCTGCTGATCTTCGGGCCAGGGCAGTTTATTCTGCCGGCGATGGGCATGATCTTGCTGCTGCTGACCATGCTGCGCGGCCGCACGCTGGCCGGGGAGGCCAAGGCATGACGCTGCACGGCGTGCTGACGGTGGCGGTGGCGGCGCTGGTGACGGCACTGATCCGCTTTGCGCCCTTTTTGCTGTTTCCGCCGGGGCGGCCCATGCCCGCCTACATCGCCTACCTGGGGCGCGTGCTGCCCTACGCGTCCATCGGCATGCTGGTGGTGTACTGCCTGCGGGCGGTCAACTTTCTGCCGCTGACGGCCGCGCTGCCCGATGTGATTGCCGTGGCGCTGACGGTATTAAGCTACCGCAAGCTGCGCAACTCGCTGCTGAGCATCATGCTGGGCACGGCCTGCTACATGATTCTGATCCGCGTGATATAATGATACTAAACGAAAACGTTCAGGCAAGGATGGGCGCAGGATTTTTTCGGTTGCGTGAAGCCGAATGAGGGAGGCGTAGCGGCACTACGCTGACCGAGAGAGGCAAGGCGCAGGCGGAAAAAGACAATCCCCATCAAAGCATGAAGGTTTGAGTTTAGTATAAAACTATCAATTGACAGGAGGTCACGCATGAGCGCTGTCCGCGTCACCGTATGGAACGAATATATTCACGAGGTGGAGGTGCCCCGCATCGCCGAGATCTACCCCGAAGGCATTCACGGCTGCATCCGCGATTTTTTGCAGGAGGCCGGCCACACCGTGCAGACGGCCACGCTGCGTCAGCCCCTGCACGGGCTGACCGATGAGGTGCTGGACAGCACCGATGTGCTGATCTGGTGGGGCCACGCCGCCCACGACAAGGTGGAGGACGAGGTGGTGGAGCGCGTGTGGCAGCGCGTGGTGGCCGGCATGGGCCTCATCGTGCTGCACTCGGGCCACGCCAGCAAGATCTTCCGCAGGGTATGCGGCACGCCCACCGGATACCTCAGGTGGCGCGAGGCCGGGGAGCAAGAGATATTGTGGGTGGTGGAGCCCAGCCACCCCATCGCCCAGGGCATCGACCAGAAGATCATCATCCCCAATGAAGAGATGTACGGCGAGCGCTTTAATATCCCGGCGCCCGACGAGCTGGTCTTTCTGGGCTGGTTTGAGGGCGGCGAGGTGTTCCGCTCGGGCTGCTGCTTCCACCGCGGGCGGGGCCGCGTCTTCTACTTCCAGCCCGGGCACGAGACCTTCCCCATCTACCACCAGCCGGAAATCCAGCAGGTGATTAAAAACGCCGTGCTGTGGACCGCGCCTCAGGGCGAAATCAACCCGGGCACCGAGGAGGGCAACTTCACCCCCAGCCCGCCCATCATGCCGCTGCGCGACCGCGGCTACCAGGCCGCGGATGAGGTGCACAGCAAGAAGTAACGACTTTCCCATGCTTCACCCCGCGCGGGTGAAGTTTTTTCGCTTCATCATATTGACATATAGCAATCTATCTATTATATTGATGTCAGAAATCGACGAGTCATCTACGGAAGGAGCAGCAGAGCATGGACATCGCGCAGTTTTCCGCCATCAGCCAGGCGCTGGGCAACGTGCACCGGGCGCGGATTGTGGAGTTCCTGTCCTGCGGGCCGCTGTGCGCGTGCGAACTGCAGCCCTTCTTCGGCTTCTCCCAGCCCACGCTGTCCAGCCACATGAAGGTGCTGCGCCAGGCCGGCGTGGTGCTGGCCGAGCAGTCGGGCAAGATGCAGATCTACTCCCTCAACAGGCCGGTGCTGGACGTCTATGCGTCCTTCGCCCGCGGGCTGTTTAACGGGGACGAAAGCTGCGTATGCCATACCGTGCGAGAGCGGCTGGCCGAGCGGGCAGGATAACGAAACGAGGCAAAGACGATGGTGTGGGACTTCATTCAAAACCAGCTGCTGGGCATGCGCTGGCTCAATGACCTGGTAGGGCAGGGCCTGGCCGGGCTGGGGCTTGATATCTTCACGCGCCTGGGCGGCAGCGTGCAGTTTTTTATCTACGACGTCATCAAGATCGTGGTGCTGCTGTGCCTGCTGATCTTCCTGATTTCCTATGTGCAAAGCTACTTCCCGCCCGAGCGCAGCCGAAAGATCATGGGGCGCTTCAAGGGCATTTGGGCCAACATCGCGGCCGCGCTGCTGGGCACGGTGACGCCTTTTTGCTCGTGCTCCTCCATCCCGCTGTTCATGGGCTTTACCAGCGCGGGGCTGCCGCTGGGGGTTACGTTCTCCTTCCTCATTTCCTCCCCCATGGTAGACCTGGGCAGCCTGGTGCTGCTGATGAGCATCTTCGGCCCTCAGGTGGCGCTGCTGTACGTGCTCTTTGGCCTGGTGATCGCGGTCATCGGCGGCACATTGATACAGGCCATGCGCATGGAGCCCCATGTGGAGGACTTTGTGCTGCAGGCCGCGGCGGTAGACATCTCTGCCCCGGACCTGTCCATCCGCGACCGTTTGCGCTACGCCAAGGAGCAGACAATCAGCACCTTCAAAAAGGTGTTCCCCTACATCCTGCTGGGCGTAGGCATCGGCGCGGTCATCCACAACTGGATTCCCCAGCAGTGGATTGAGAAGATTCTGGGCCAGCACAACCCCCTGGGCGTGGTGCTGGCGACCCTGGTGGGCGCGCCCATGTACGGGGACATCTTCGGCACCATCCCGGTTGCCGAGGCGCTGCTGCAAAAGGGTGCCCAGCTGGGCACGGTGCTGGCCTTCATGATGGCGGTCACCACCCTCAGCCTGCCCAGCCTGATCATGCTGCGCCGGGCCATCAAGCCCCGGCTGCTGTGGCTGTTTATCGCCGTATGCACGGCGGGCATCATCATCGTCGGCTACCTGTTTAACGCGATTCAACCGCTACTGATGTAAAGGAGAGGCGTATGGCACTGTTTGGATTCAAGAAGAAACAACCCGAAGCAGAACAACCCACCGCCCAGCCCGTGCGGGAGGGCCCGCCCGGCCAGCAGGCCGTGAAAATCCTGGGCTCGGGCTGCGCCAACTGCGACGCGCTGGAAAAAGCGGTGCGTGAAGCCATGGCCGAGCTGGGCATCCAGGCGCCGCTTGAGCATGTGAAGGACTTTGCGCAGATCGCGGCCTACGGCGTGATGACCACCCCGGCTCTGGTGGTCGGCAACCAGGTGCTGTCCTACGGCAAGGTGCTCAAAAAGGACGAGGCTGCGGCGCTGCTGCGCCGCGCCTTCCCATCAACTTAGACACGAAAGGAAATAATGATATGACCAGAGTGTTATTCGTATGCGTGCACAACTCAGCGCGCAGCCAGATGGCTGAGGCCTTTCTCAACCGCCTGGGCGAGGGCCGCTTTGCCGCCGAAAGCGCCGGGCTGGAGCCGGGCACCCTCAACCCCTATGTGGTGCGCGCCATGCAGGAGATCGGCTACGACCTGAGCGGCAACCAGACCAAAGGCGTGTTCGACTTTTACCGCCAGGCCAGGGAATTCGACCTGGTGGTCAAGGTGTGCGATCAGTCCGCCGGCCAGCAGTGTCCCATCTTCCCCTCGGCCAAGGCCACCCTGCAGTGGAGCTTTGACGATCCCTCCGCCTTCACCGGCAGTGACGAGGAGATCATGGCCCGGGTGCGGCAGGTGCGGGATGCCATCAAGGCGCAGGTGGAGGCGTTGATCAGCGTGATGGTGCTGGACTAACCCGACATAGAAATCAACAAAACGAGCGGCTGCCAAATCGCGCAGCCGCTTGTTGATTGACCTGTATTGTCCCTATTCCGTTTTGCCGCTGCCTGCCCCCAGGATGCCATGGCGGTAGATCTTCATCACCTCATCCACCACATACTCCAGGTCGGCCTTCTTGTCGAAAAATACATACTTGAGGCCCACAAAGTTGGCGATGCCCATCAGCGCGTAGGCCATCACCATGTTGTCCATAGGGGTGATGTCCCCCTGGGCATGGTCCAGCTGCGCCTTGTAGCGACGGGCAAAGGTCTCGTAGTAGTCGATGAACAGCTTGGGGTTGATGTGCAGCGACTCCCAGATGATGTTGTACATGTGGGGCTGCTTTTTAACCAGCTTTAAAAAGGACAGCAGGCCCATGCGCTCGATCTCGCCGCGGTCGGTCAGGTCCTTGGTGTTCTTGGCGATGTCCCGGCGGATGCGCTCGCCGTACTGGGTGAGCAGGTACACATACAGCGAGTATTTGTCGCTGAAATACAGGTAAATGGTGCCCGACGCCACCTTGGCGCGCTGAGCAATATCGTTAATGCCGGTGTAGTGGTAGCCCTTGCGGCCAAACTCTACCTCGGCTGCCCGGATGATCCGGTTCATGGTGGTCAGCCCGCGGGCGGTCTTGGGCGTGTTGGTTAACCCACGGGCCATCTTGGGGCTGGTGGTCATCATGATCTCCCTTTCGTGTGTTGGGTTGGCAAAGCAATTCTAAGGGAAGTGCCGCCGCCCTGTCAAATACCGGCCACAGTGCCGCCGTGGTAAAACCAACCAGTCGTTAGGCTGACGAACAGCTCGGGCCGCTCCAGAAACAGCACATGCCCGGTGGCCGGTAAGGTGAGCAGCTGCGCGCCCGGGATGCCGTCGCGGATGCGGCGCTGCTCCCAGGGCATCATCACCAGGTCCTCTTCGGGGGCCAGCACCAACGTGGGGCAGGCAATTTTGCCCAGGTGCCCGCGCAGGTCAAAGGCCATGATGGAGCGGATCAGCCGGCCCATGCGCGCCATGAAATCGGCGTTGGCAAAGGCCGTCGCCTCCAGCACCCGGCGGCGCTCGGCCATCCACTCCTCGTGCTCCTGCTGCCAGGTAGCCCCGTAAAACAGGGGGATGGTGGCCGTGTAGAAGGCCTGGGGGGCGTGGGTGGCGTGCAGCCAGCTCTCGCACATGCCGTGAAACAGCGGGTCGGTATAGGCGCGGGTGGCGGCCAGCAGCAGCCTGCTCACACGCTGTGGCCAGGTAACGGCAAACTGCAGCGCCAGCGCCCCGCCGTAGGAGGTACCCAGCACCGGCACGCTGTCCAGCTGCAGATGATCCAGCAGCGCCGCCAGCATGCGCGCCTGGTCGGCCATGGTGTAGTCCCCGTCCCGGGCCTCGCTCTGCCCCTGGTCCATCAGGTCCACCAGCAGCAGGCCCTGCCCATCCCGCGTCAGCGGCGCCACAAAGGGCGCCCAGCTGGCAGTGGACATCATGATGCCGTTGAGCAGCAGCAGGGGCGTGCCCTCGCCATGCCGCTCGTAGTGGATGTGCCTGCCCTCAAAGGCAAAGGTCATGCCGTGCTCCTTTCAATTCAGCCGGGGAGCTTAATGGGATCGTGGTGGTTGATAAAGCCCATCATGATGCTGACAAACAGGTCGGGCCGCTCGTAGAAGGAGGCATGCCCCGTCCGGGGCAGCATCACCAGCTCGGCGCCCGGGATATGGTCGCGCAGGTAGGCCTGCTCCTCCGGCGGGGTGATGTGATCCTGCTCGGAGGAGATCAGCAACACCGGGCAGTCGATGCGCGCCAGGCCGCCCCGCACGTCGTGGCTTTCGGCCGAGGTGGTCAGCCGCCGCATGCGGGCCATGAAGTCCGGGTTGGCAAAGGCGGTGGTAGTCAGCAGCTCCTTGCGCCGAGCCATCCACTCGGCCCTGCGGTCGTAAAAATCCGGGCTGTAGATCACCGGGATGGTGGTATCGTAGTAGGCCTCAGGGTTGCCGGCGGCCAGGTTCCAGGCCTGGCCGATCTCCCGCAGCCAGGCGTTGGTGCGGGCCACGGTGTTGGCCAGCACCATTTTCTCAACCAGGTGGGGGCTACGCACCGCCAGGTTGAGGGCCACCTCGCCGCCGTAGCTGGTGCCAAAGATGGCTGTGGACGCGATGCCCAGGTGCTGTAGCAGCTGCTCCAGCATCTCGGCCTGCAGGGCCAGGGGGAAGTCCTCCCCCATGGCCTGGCTCTCGCCCTGGTCGAGCAGGTCTACCAATATCAGCCGGTTGCCGCCCTGCTGAAAGGCATCCAGAAAGGGCAGCCACGACTTGGTGGACATCATGATGCCGTTGAGCAGCAGCAGGGGATGCCCCTCGCCTACGGTGCGGTAGTAGACCTGCTTGCCCTGAAAGTCGAATATGCTCATCTTTGGGAGATGATGCCCAGCTCCAGCGCCTGCTGGCGCAGCTGGTCGCGGAACTTGGGGTGGGCGATGCCGATCAGCAGCTCCACGCGCTCGCGGATGTTGGTGCCGCGCAGCGCCGCCACGCCGTACTCGGTGACCACATAGTCCACATCATTGCGGCTGAGCGATACGGCCGCGCCGGGCTTAAGCTGGGCCACGATCTTGCTGATTTCCTCGCGCTCACCGGTCTGGGGGTTTTTGACCATGGCGGTGGAGTACAGGCAGATGAAGCTCTTGCCGTTCTTGGATTTCTGCGCGCCGGTGGCGGTATCGGTCTGCCCGCCGGTGCCCGAAAATTGCGTGGAGCCGATGGACTCGCTGGCGCACTGGCCGGTGAGGTCCACCTCCAGGGTGGCGTTGATGGAGATCATGTTGTCATTCTGGCCGATGACATAGGGATCGTTGGTGTAGCTGCCCGCCAGCACCTCCACCGAGGGGTTGTCGTGGCAAAACTCGTACAGCTCCTTGGAGCCCATGATGAACGTGCACACCATCTTGCCGTTTTGCAGCTGCTTTTTGCGGCCGCTGACCGCGCCCGCCTGAAACAGCTTCATCATGTTGGTGGTCAGCATCTCGGTGTGGATGCCCAGGTCCTTCTTATCCATCAGCATCTCGGCCAGGGCGTTGGGCATGCCGCCGATGCCCAGCTGCAGGCAGTCGCCATCCTTGATATAGGGGGCAATCAGGCCGCCGATCACCTTGTCCTTCTCGTTGGGGGGCACATCGGGCAGGGCGGGCACCTCATAGTCCACCTCGATCAGGTGGTCCGCCTCGTCCAGCCGCACAAAGGCATCGCCAAAGGTGCGCGGGTAGTTGGGGTTGATCTCCAAGATCACCAGGTCGGCCGCGGCGATCATCTGCATCTCGTAGGTGTTGGAGCAGCTGAGCGAAATGTTGCCGTGTTCATCCGGCATGGCTGCCGCGCCCACGTAGATATTGGGCTGGCGGTGCGCCAGGCGCTTGGTGCCGGCAAAGTGCAGGCAGTTGGGCACAAAGGAGGTGCTGCCCATCTTGTGCGCCTTGCGGGTGGCCGGGCTGTAGAACCAGCTGTCGTGGAAAAAGCTGTCCGTGTACGCCGGATCGCTGAAGCAGGGGTAGTCCTTCATGGGCAGGCAGGTGGAGATCACCACATCCTTCAGGCGATCGGCCGCCAGGTGCAGGTGACTGAAAAACGCATCCGCGGTGGAGCAGCCAAGCCCCGTGACGATGTAATCGCCGGATTTGACCATATCAACCGCCTGTTGGGCAGTAATCAGCTTGTCTTTGTAATTCATGGTTCTTCCTTTCAACAACAATACTTTGCTATGTGGGCCGGCGGCGCCTCCTGCGGCGCCGCGCTGGCAAATAGGACCGGGGAGGACGCCGAGGCGCCCTCCCCGGGGGATTGGCTATCGGGTGGGGATTACTCGCCCAGCAGATCGCCGATGGACTTCATGCCGTCCACGGTCACAAAGGCCAAAGTGGGATCGGTGTAGCCCTTGACGTACTTGGCGAACGCCATGCCGTCCAGGCCGATGCGCTGCGCGTTGGAGTAGTCCACGCCGCCGGAGATCGGCACGTCGATGCGGGCGGATTCCATGGCCTCCAGGAAGGCGTCGCGGGTGATGTCCTTGTCAGCCAGGCGGTCAATGCCGGCCATGAACACGCGCACGGCGATGTAGGAAGACATGGAGTAGGCGGATACGCTGTAGGCGTTGAAGTCTTCCTGGGAGATGTAGCCCTTTTCCAGGCCCCAGTTGAGCACGTTGAGGAACTCGGCGATGTCGGCCTTCTGACGGTCGGTCTGCGCTTCGGGGTCGATAACCACCCAGGCGCCGCCGTAGATGTCAGAGGTGTCCGCTTCGTTGGCCAGGTCGGTGGGGATGTTGCTGGGGGCCACGTTGACGTAGGACACGATGGTGGGGATGCCGCGGGTGGCAGGGTTGGCCTGCATGGCGGTGTAGACGGGGTTGAAGTAGGCCTGCAGGCCGCCGATGATGACCACGTCAACGCCTTCCAGCTGGGCCACCTGGGCGGTCATTTCGTCGGCCACCTGGGTGTTGACCTTCACGTAGACCACTTCGGGGCGCTTGTCTTCGGGAATCAGGTCCAGCTGCAGCTTGGTGCCGCTCTCAATCTGGGTGCCGGAGTCATCAGCGGAGAAGATGACGCCGATTTTCTTGACATCGGTCACGCCGGAGTCAGCGATGGAGGCCATGTTCATGGCGCGCAGCAGCATGATGCGGCCTTCGGTGA
>JAAZBU010000055.1 GCA_012513645.1 Clostridiales bacterium
TACGGGATCAACAGCCTGAGCGACATCATAGGAGGAGCACATTCATGAACCGGGACGTCATCATTGCCTGCGACTTTGCCTCGGCAGCGGACACGCTGGCCTTTCTGGACCGCTTCACCGGGGCCAAGCCCTATGTGAAGATCGGCATGGAGCTGTACTATGCGGAAGGCCCGCAGATTGTGCGCGATATCAAGGCGCGCGGCCACAAGATCTTTCTGGATCTGAAGCTGCATGACATCCCCAACACCGTGGAGAAGGCCATGCGCGTGCTGTCCCGGCTGGATGTGGACCTGGTGAACCTGCACGCCGCGGGCACCCGCGCCATGATGGAGGCGGCGCTGCGCGGCCTGACCCGCCCGGATGGCAGCCGCCCGCTGTTGATTGCCGTGACGCAGCTCACCTCCACCGATGCCGGGCAGATGCACGACGAGCTGATGATTGCCGGCGACATGGCGCAGGTGGTGATGCACTACGCGCAAAACGCCAAGGCCGCCGGGCTGGATGGCGTGGTCTGCTCCCCGCTGGAGGCGGCGAAGGTGCACGAGGCCTGCGGGCACGGCTTTCTCACCGTCACGCCGGGCATCCGCTTTGCGGGTGCAGACAAGGGCGACCAGCAGCGCGTGACCACGCCGGAGATGGCCAAGGAGCTGGGCTCTGATTTCATCGTGGTCGGCCGCCCCATCACGGCGGCTGCCGACCCCGTGGAAGCATATGGGAGGTGTGTGGATGCATTCGTCTGATCTGACCATTGGCCAACAGGTGGCCTCAGCGCTGCTCAAGGTAAAGGCCGTCTTCTTCCGCCCGGACGAGCCGTTTATCTGGGCCAGCGGCATCAAAAGCCCGGTCTACTGCGACAACCGGCTCACCCTGTCCTACCCCGAGGTGCGCGGCCTGATTGAGCAGGCGCTGGCCGACGCCGTGCGCGCGCACTACCCTGCGTGCGAGGCCCTGATGGGTACCAGCACAGCGGGCATCCCCCACGCGGCCATCGCGGCGCACCTGCTGGGGCTGCCCATGGGCTATGTGCGCAGCGGGCAGAAGGACCACGGCCGCAAAAACCAGATCGAGGGCCGGCTGGAGCCGGGCCAGAAGGTGGTGGTGGTGGAAGATCTGATTTCCACCGCGGGCAGCGTGATCGAGGTGGTGGACATTTTGCGCGAGGCCGGCGCCCAGGTGCTGGGCATCGTCAGCATCTTTACCTACGGCATGCAAAAGGGCCTCAAGCGGCTGGAGGAATCCGCCGTGCGCAACCACAGCCTCACCGATTTTGACACCATCGCGGCCATCGCGGCCCAACAGGGATACATCGCACCCGGGGACATTCAGAAATTGCTTGCCTTCCGCGACAACCCCGCGGATGAGTCTTGGATTGGAGGGACCCTATGAGGAGCATCAACAGCATCAAGGACCTGAGCCTGCAGGAAATCGACGCACTGGTGCAGACGGCGGAGGACATCATCGCCCGCCCCGAACACTACGCCCGCAAGATGGCGGGCAAGAAGCTGGCCACCCTGTTTTACGAGCCCAGCACCCGCACGCGGCTTAGCTTTGAAGCCGCCATGATTGAGCTGGGCGGCCATGTGATCGGGTTTTCAGAGGCGCAGAGCTCCTCCGCCGCCAAGGGCGAGAGCATCGCCGACACGGTGAAAACCATCAGCTGCTATGCGGACATCATCGCCATGCGCCACCCCAAGGAGGGCGCGCCGCTGGTGGCCTCCCTCAACGCCGGCGTGCCCGTCATCAACTCGGGCGACGGCGGGCACAACCACCCCACCCAGACGCTGGCCGACCTGCTGACCATCCACCGCGAGAAGGGCAGCTTCACCAACCTGCGCGTGGGCGTGTGCGGCGACCTGAAGTTCGGCCGCACGGTGCACTCCCTCATCGACGCCATGAGCCGCTACGACGGCGTGAGCTTTGTGATGATATCGCCTGAGGAGCTCAAGGTGCCCAGCTACGCCAAGCTGCCCCTCAAGGAGCGGGGCATCCCCTACACCCAGACCACCGACCTGGCCGCCGCCATGCCGGAGCTGGACATCCTGTACATGACCCGCGTGCAGCGCGAGCGCTTTTTCAACGAGGATGACTATGTGCGCCTGAAGGACAGCTATATCCTCACCCCGCAAAAGCTGACCACCGCCAAGAAGGACCTGATCATCATGCACCCGCTGCCCCGCGTGAATGAAATATCCGTCGCCATCGATGAGGACCCGCGCGCCTGCTACTTCAAGCAGGTGCTGTACGGCAAGTACATGCGCATGGCGCTGATGATGATGCTGCTGGAGGTAAAATAAATGAACATCGATTCCATCAAAACAGGCATCGTGATCGACCACATCAAGGCAGGCGATGGGATGCGCATCTACAACTTTCTCAACCTGGGCGAGATGGATTGCTCCGTAGCCTTGATCAAAAACGCCTCCAGCCGCAAGATGGGCAAGAAGGACATCATCAAGGTGGACACCGTGCCCGATACCGACCTCAACGCCCTGGGCTTCATCGACCCCAACATCACGCTGAACATCATTGAAAATGGCGAGCGCGTGCGCAAGTATCATCCCGAGCTGCCCGAGCGGATGACCAACATCCTCAAGTGCAAAAACCCGCGCTGCATCACCACAACCGAGCAGGAGCTGCCCCATGTTTTCATCCTCACCGACAGGGAAAGGGATGAGTACCGCTGCCTGTATTGTGAAAGCAAGGCGCCCGCGCTGTAAAATCCATGTGTGCTCGTTGATAATCCATCGACAAGTGGGTATACTGTTGATGTTGGTATCCACTTGTCCCATCACGCA
>JAAZBU010000056.1 GCA_012513645.1 Clostridiales bacterium
CTGACGGCCATCGGCCGCGGAGAATACAAGCTGCATCAGCAGCAGAAGGAGCAGACACATGGCGACGATGTATTATGACAAGGACTGCAATCAGGGGCTGCTGAAGGGCAAGAAGGTAGCCGTGGTGGGCTATGGCAGCCAGGGGCACGCGCACGCGCAGAACCTGCGCGATTCCGGCGTGGAGGTGGTCATCGGCCTGTATGAAGGCTCCAAATCCGCCGAGCGCGCCCGTGCCGCCGGTTTCACCGTGATGAACACGCAGGATGCCGTGCAGGCCTGCGATGTGGTGATGATGCTGGTCAACGATGAAAAGCAGGCCGCCCTTTACAAGCAGTGCATCGCGCCCCATCTGCGCCCCGGCATGACGCTGGCCTTTGCCCACGGCTTTAACATCCACTACGGGCAGATTGTGCCGCCCCAGGATGTCAACATCATCATGGTGGCGCCCAAGGGACCCGGCCACACCGTGCGCACCCAGTTTCAGGAGGGGCGCGGCGTGCCCTGCCTGGTGGCCGTGCAGCAGGATGCCACCGGCAACGCCAAGGACATCGCCCTGGCCTATGCCTCGGCCATCGGCGGCGCGCGCGCCGGGGTGCTGGAGACCACCTTCCGCGAGGAGACCGAGACAGACCTGTTTGGCGAGCAGGCCGTGCTGTGCGGCGGCGTGACCGCGCTGATGAAGGCGGGCTTTGACACCTTGGTGGAGGCCGGCTATCAGCCCGAGAGCGCCTACTTTGAGTGCATGCACGAGATGAAGCTGATCATCGACCTGGCCATCGCAGGCGGCCTGAGCTTCATGCGCTACTCCATCAGCGATACTGCCGAGTACGGCGACTATATGGTGGGCCCGCGCATCGTCACCGAGGAGACCAAGAAGGAAATGAAGAAGGTGCTGGCCGAGATTCAGGACGGCAGCTTTGCCCGCAGCTGGATTCTGGAAAACCAGGCCGGGCGCCCGCAGTTCAACGCCCTGCGCCACATGGCTCAGACCAGCCTGCTGGAGACCACCGGCGCCGACCTGCGCGAGAAGATGAGCTGGAAGCGCCCGGACGCCACCGCCCAGGAATCCGGAAAGGGACAATAGTATGCGTTCAAACATCATGAAGGAGGGGCCTCAGCGCGCGCCGCAGCGATCGCTGCTCAAGGCGGCCGGGCTGTCCGATGGGCAGATCCGCCGGCCGCTGGTGGGCATCGCCAACTCCTTCAACGAGGTGGTGCCCGGCCATGTGCACCTGGACAAGGTTGCCCGCGCCGTCAAGGACGGGGTGCTGATGGCCGGCGGCACGCCGCTTGAGTTCAACACCATCGCCGTGTGCGATGGCATTGCCATGGGGCATGAGGGCATGCGCTACTCGCTGTGCACGCGGGAGTTGATCGCAGATTCTATCGAGTGCATGGCCCGCGCCCACTGCTTTGACGCCATGGTGTTCATCCCCAGCTGCGACAAGGTGGTGCCCGGCATGCTGATGGCGGCAGCGCGACTCAACCTGCCCAGCATCTTCGTATCCGGCGGGCCCATGCTGTCGCTGGACATGGGCCAGGGGCCGCTGGACCTCAACAGCGTGTTTGAGGCCGTGGGCGCGCTGAACACGGGCCGCATCACCGAGGCGGACCTGGCCCTGGTGGAGGAGGCGGCCTGCCCCGGCTGCGGCAGCTGCTCGGGCATGTTCACCGCCAACTCCATGAACTGCCTGACCGAGGCCCTGGGCCTGGCCCTGCCGGGCAGCGGCACCATCCCCGCGGTATATGCCGGGCGGCTGCGCCTGGCCAAGGCCACGGGCATGCAGGTGATGGCCCTGCTGGACCGCGGCATCCGCGCGCGGGATATTTTGACCGCGCAGGCGCTGCAAAACGCCCTCACGGTGGACATGGCGCTGGGCTGCTCCACCAATACCGCGCTGCACCTGGCGGCCATCGCCCGGGAGGCGGGGCTTAGCTACTCGCTGGAGGAATTGAACCGCATCAGTGCCGCCACGCCCAACCTGTGCAAGCTGGCCCCGGCGGGCAAGCACCATGTGCAGGACTTGGACATGGCCGGCGGCATCCACGCCGTGGCCCGCGAGCTGAGCAAGCTGGGCCTGATGCAGGAAAACTGCCTCACCGTGACCGGCAAAACGCTGGGTGACAACATGGCCGCGGCAAGCAACCGCAACGAGGCCGTCATCCGCACGCCGGACAATGCATACGCCCCCCAAGGCGGCCTGGCCGTGCTCTTTGGCAACCTGGCCCCGGGCGGCGGCATCGTCAAGCAGAGCGCCGTATCGCCCAAGATGCTCCGGCACAGCGGCCCTGCCCGCGTGTTTGACAGCGAGGAGGAGGCGGCCCAGGCCATTCAGGCCGGTAAGATCGTCAAGGGCGATGTGGTGGTCATCCGCTACGAGGGCCCCAAGGGCGGCCCCGGCATGCGGGAGATGCTGGCCATCACCTCGGCCATCGCCGGCATGGGCCTGGATGAGGATGTGGCGCTGATTACCGATGGGCGGTTTTCCGGCGCCACCCGCGGAGCCGCCATTGGCCACCTGTCGCCCGAGGCTGCCTCCGGCGGCCTGATCGGCCTGGTGGAGGGCGGCGACATCATCGACATTGACATCCCCGCCCGGCAGCTCAGCCTGCGGGTGGCGGAGGACGAGATTGCCCGGCGCGGGGCTGCCTTTGTGCCGCCTCAGCGCCCGCCGGTGATCGGCTACCTCAAGCGGTATGCTGCGCTGGTATCCTCTGCCGACCGCGGGGCTGTACTGGCCTTGGAAGGAGATGACTGATGAAGACCTATAAGATATTTGACACCACCCTGCGCGATGGCGAGCAGGCGCCCGGCTGCAGCATGGACCTGCACGAGAAGGTAGAGATCGCCCTGGCGCTGGAAAAGTTAGGCGTGGATGTGATTGAGGCCGGGTTTGCCATTGCCTCCAAGGGTGACTTTGAGGCCGTGCGCGCCGTGGCCCAAACGGTGAAGCATTGCAGCGTGGCCAGCCTGTCGCGCGCGGTCAAAAATGACATCGATACCGCCTGGGAGGCCGTGAAGGATGCGGCTTCGCCCCGCATCCATACCTTTCTGGCCACCTCGCCCACCCACATGCAGTACAAATTAAAGATGAGCGAGCAGGAGGTGCTGGACGCAATCACCGCCGCGGTCGGCCACGCCAAGGGGCACTGCGAGGACGTGCAGTTCTCCGCCGAGGATGCCACCCGCAGCGAGCTGCCTTTTCTGGCCCGCGCGGTGGAGGCCGCTGTCAAGGCCGGGGCCACGGTGATCAACCTGCCAGACACCGTGGGCTACTCGGTGCCCGAGGAGATGAAGCGCATGGTGGAATATATCCTGACCCATGTGCCCGGCATCGAAAACGTCGAGCTGGCTACCCACTGCCATAACGACCTGGGCCTGGGCGTGGCCAACAGCCTGGCGGCGCTGAGCGCCGGCGTCACCCAGATCGAGTGCACCATCAACGGCATCGGCGAGCGCGCGGGCAACGCAGCGCTGGAGGAGATCGTGATGGCGCTGCACACCCGCAAGGATGTGTATGGCGCCCAATCCCACATCGACACCACCAAGCTCTACCCCACCAGCCGCCTGGTTTACCATATTCTGGGCATCAGCGCCCCCATCAACAAGGCCGTGGTGGGCCGCAACGCCTTTGCCCACGAGTCGGGCATCCACCAGCACGGCGTGCTGGCCAATAGGGAAACCTATGAGATCATGGCACCGGAGACGGTGGGCCTCAAGCAAAACAACATCGTGCTGGGCAAGCACTCGGGCAAGCACGCGGTGGAGGAGGCCCTCAAGCGCCTGGGCTACGAGGTGACGGCGGAGGAGATGAGCCACCTGTTCACCCGCTTTAAGGACCTGTGCGACCGCAAGAAGACCATCACCACCCTGGACCTGGAGGCGCTGGTCAGCCACCGTGAGGCCCCCGTTACCCGCGGGTACAAGCTGGAGCGCTTCACCGTCAACTCGGGCAACTCAGTCTCCGCCTCGGCCGTGGTGCGGCTGTCCGACGGCGACCAGGTGATCGAGGAGGTGGCCGTGGGCAACGGGCCCATCGAGGCCGCCTTCAACGCCATCGACAAGATCATGCCCGTGCGCGGCCACTCGCTGGAGGATTATGCCATCCAGACCATCTCCCAGGGGCGGGACGCCCAGGGCGAGGCCATCCTCAAGATCAGCCGCGGGGAGGAGACGGTCAGCGGCCGCGGCCTGTCCACCGACGTGGTGGAGGCCAGCGTGCTGGCCTATGTCAATGGATTGAATAAGTTGATCGGGCCGCAGAGCGCATGAAGATAGAGATATTTGACAGCACCTTGCGCGACGGCGCGCAGGGCGAAGGCATCTCGTTCTCGGTCAGCGACAAGCTGGCCATCGCCCACGCGCTGGACGAGTTTGGCGTGGATTATATCGAGGCCGGCAACCCCTTTTCCAACCCCAAGGACATCGCCTTCTTTGAGCGCATGAAGGAGCAGCCCCTGCGCCACGCCCGCCTGTGCGCCTTTGGCAGCACCCGGCGCAAGCGCCTGAAGGTGGAGGACGATGACAACGTGCTGTCTTTGCTGCGGGCGGAAACGCCGGTGGTCAGCATCTTCGGCAAGGCGTGGGACCTGCATGTGGACAAGGTGTTGCAGGCCACCCTGGAGGAAAACCTGGACCTGGTGGGCGATACCGTGGCCTACCTGAAGGCCCGAGGCCGCGAGGTGATCTTTGACGCCGAGCACTGGTTTGACGGCTATCTGCACAACCCCGAATATGCCATGCAGGTGCTGCGCGTGGCGCGCCAGGCGGGGGCCGATACTCTGTGCCTGTGCGATACCAACGGCGGCAGCCTGCCCGGCTTCATCCAGGAGGGGACTCGCCTGGTGTGCGAGGCTTTCCCCGAGGCGGTTGTGGGCATCCACTGCCACAACGACATCGGCTGCGCGGTGGCCTCCTCCCTGTTAGCGGTGGAGGCGGGGGCGCGGCAGGTGCAGGGCACCTTCACCGGCATCGGCGAGCGCTGCGGCAACGCCAACCTCAGCGAGATCATCCCCACCCTGCGGCTCAAGATGGGGTTCACGGGCGCCTCGGGCGACCTGAAGCGGCTGACCTTTATCGCGCGCGAGGTGATGGACATCGCCAACATGTCCGTCGCGTCCTCCAGCCCCTATGTGGGCAGCAGCGCCTTTGCGCACAAGGGCGGCATGCATGTGGACGGCGTGCAGAAGCTTAGCGCCTCCTTTGAACATATCGAGCCCGAGGCCGTGGGCAACAGCCGCCGCTTCCTGATGAGCGAGGTATCCGGCCGCACCACGGTGCTGGCCAAGTTAGAGGCCATTGCCCCCCTCCTGGACAAGGATTCGCCCGAGGTGGCGGCCATCGTCAAGCGCCTGAAGGAGCTGGAGATGGAGGGCTTCCAGTTTGAAGCGGCGGACGCCAGCTTCGAGCTGATGATCCTGAAAACGCTGGACCGCTTTACCGCTCACTTTCAGCTTGGCATGTACCGCACCAGCGGCGAGTTTCCGCCGCCTGACGGCGAGACCAGCGCCTCGGCCATGCTCAGCATCCAGGTGGACGGCGAGCGGGAGACCACCGCCGCCATGGGCAACGGCCCGATCAACGCGCTGGACTCGGCCCTGCGCAAGGCGTTGAGCGTGTTTTATCCCACGCTCAACAAGGTGCGCCTGACCGACTACAAGGTGCGCGTGCTGACCGGCGACGAGGCTACGGCTTCCCGGGTGCGGGTACTCATCGAGTCCTCCGACGGCAAGCTCAGTTGGACCACCGTGGGCGTATCCACCGATATCATCGCCGCCAGCTGGCAGGCGCTGTCGGATTCCATCGAATACATTCTGCATAAGAAAGAGGGTAGGCTGACATGGGCATGACAATGACGCAAAAAATACTGGCCGCACACTGCGGCAAACAGGCCCTGCAGGCGGGGGAGATGATCCTGGCCGATCTGGACATGGTGCTGGCAAACGACATCACGGCGCCGGTGGCCATTAACGAGTTTGAGAAGGCGGGCTGCGGCCGCGTGTTTGACGGGCAGAAGGTGGCGCTGGTGCTGGACCACTTCACCCCCAACAAGGACATCAAGGCCGCCGAGCAGAGCCGCCAGGTACGCCGCTTTGCCAAGGAGCAGGGTGTGGCGCATTTTTATGATGTTGGCCGCGTGGGCATCGAGCATGTGCTGCTACCCGAGCAGGGGCTGGTGACGGCGGGCGATCTGATCATCGGCGCAGACAGCCATACCTGCACCTACGGCGCGCTGGGCGCGTTCTCCACGGGCGTTGGCTCCACCGACATGGCGGCGGGCATGGCCTATGGCAAGGCGTGGTTCCGCGTGCCCGAGGCCATCAGCGTGCGCCTGACGGGCGCCCTGCAGCCCTGGGTGAGCGGCAAGGATGTCATTTTGCACCTCATCGGCCTGATCGGCGTGGATGGGGCGCTGTACCAGTCGCTGGAGTTTTCGGGGCCGGGCGTGGCCAGCCTCAGCGTGGATGACCGCCTTTGCATCTGCAACATGGCCATCGAGGCGGGCGCCAAAAACGGCATCTTCCCGGTGGACGAGCAGACCCTGGCCTTTTTGAAGGACCATGGCGCCCAGGAGCCCCGCGTGTATGCCGCCGACGCGGATGCCCAGTATGCCCGCGTGATTGATATCAACCTCAGCGAGGTGCCGCTGACCGTGGCCTTCCCGCACCTGCCGGAGAACGCGCGCGGATTTTCCGACATCCCGGCCGATCTGCGCATCGATCAGGTGGTCATTGGCTCCTGCACCAACGGGCGCCTGTGCGACCTGCAGCAGGCGGCCCAGGTGCTGCGCGGCCGCCGGGTGGCAGAGGACACCCGCGTCGTCATCATCCCGGCCACCCAGCTGATCTACGAACAGGCCATGAACGAGGGGCTGTTCAAGGTATTTCTGGATGCGGGCTGCGCCATTTCCACCCCCACATGCGGGCCCTGCCTGGGTGGCCATATGGGCATTCTGGCCGAGGGTGAGCGCTGCGTGGCCACCACCAACCGCAACTTTGTCGGCCGCATGGGGCACCCCAAGAGCGAGGTGTACCTGGCCAGCCCGGCCGTGGCGGCGGCCAGCGCGGTGCTGGGCCGGCTGGCTTCGCCCGAAGAATTGGAAGGAGCAAAGGCATGAAACTGCAAGGCAAAGCGCATGTATACGGCGATCACGTGGATACGGACGTCATCATCCCGGCCCGGTACCTCAACACATCCGACCCCAAGGAGCTGGCCAGCCACTGCATGGAGGACATTGACGCCGGGTTTGTGGGCCGCGTGCAGGCGGGGGATATCATCGCCGCGGGCGACAACTTTGGCTGCGGCTCCTCGCGCGAGCACGCGCCGCTGGCCATCAAGCACGCGGGCGTGTCCTGCGTGGTGGCCAGGTCCTTTGCCCGCATCTTTTACCGCAATGCCATCAACATCGGCCTGCCCATCGTGGTGAGCGACATCCCGGTGGCCGCTGGGGACGAGCTGGTGGTAGACCTGGGGGCCGGCATCGTTGAAAACCTCACCCGGCAAGAGAAGCGCAGCTTCGCGCCCTTCCCGGACTTTTTGCAGGGCATTGTGGCGGCGGGCGGCCTGATGCAGGCCATGAAGGCGCTGGAGGGAGGCAAGGCATGACCTATCATATCGCGGTGGTTGCGGGCGACGGCATCGGGCCGGAGATTACGCAGGCGGCCCAGCAGGTGCTGGAGCGGGTGGGCAGCCGCTACGGCCACACCTTTCAGTTTGAGCAGGTGCTGGCCGGGGGCGCAGCACTGGATGCCTTTGGCGTGCCCCTGCCGGAAGAGAGCCTGAGGCAGTGCCAGCAGGCCGACAGCGTGCTGCTGGGCGCGGTGGGCGGCCCCAAGTGGGATACATTGCCCGGCCACCTGCGGCCCGAACGCGCGCTGCTCGCCATCCGAAAGGAGCTGGGCCTGTTTGCCAACCTGCGCCCGGCCAAGCTGTACCCCCAGCTCAAGGAGGCCAGCCCCCTGCGGGCGGATATTGCCGACGCGGGGTTTGACATCGTGATCGTGCGCGAGCTGACCGGCGGCATGTACTTTGGCCCCAGCGGGCGCAAGGACAGCCCGGACGGCCAGCAGGCCTATGACACCGAGATCTACTCCGTGAAGGAGATTGAGCGCATCGCCCGCGTGGCCTTTGAGCTGGCACAGGGCAGGGCAAAGAAGCTGTGCAGCATCGACAAGGCCAACGTGCTGGAGTCCTCCCGCCTGTGGCGCGAAACGGTGCACCGCGTGGCCGCGGACTATCCGGATGTGGCCCTGAGTGATATGCTGGTGGACAACGCTGCCATGCAGCTGGTGGGCAACCCCGCGCAGTTTGACGTGATCGTCACCAGCAACCTGTTTGGCGACATCCTGTCGGATGAGGCATCCAAGCTGACCGGCTCCATCGGCCTGCTGCCCTCGGCCTCCCTGGGCGAGGACAAGCGCGGCATGTACGAGCCCATTCACGGTTCGGCGCCCGATATCGCTGGGCAAGGTTTGGCCAACCCCATTGCCACCATCCTGTCGGTGGCCATGATGCTGCGGCTGTCCTTTCGCCTGGCCGATGCCGCCGATGCGGTGGAGGGCGCGGTGCAGCGGGTGCTGCTGTCAGGCGCGCGCACGGCCGATATCGCCCACGGCGGGCCGTGGGTCAACTGCGCGCGGATGACCGAGCTGATACTTGAAGAACTGGCCTGATGAACATGGGGAGGTGCGGGGCGTGAGCAGGGTGTACAACTTCAACCCGGGGCCTGCCTGCCTGCCGGAGGCGGTGCTGCGGGAGGCTGCAGAGGAAATGCTGGACTGCCGGGGCACCGGCATGTCCGTGATGGAGATGAGTCACCGCGCCCCGGCCTTTGTAGCCATCCTGCAGGAGGCCGAGGCCGACCTGCGGGCGCTGATGGGCATCCCGGACAGCTACGCCGTGCTGTTTTTGCAGGGCGGGGCCAGCCAGCAGTTTGCCATGGTGCCCATGAACCTGGCCCGCAACGGCAAGGCGGATTACCTGGTCACCGGCTCCTTTGCGCAGAAAGCTGCAGAGGAAGCACGCAAATACGTGGACGTGCGCGTGGCGGCCTCGGGGGAGGAAAGTAACTTCGCCCGCATCCCGGATGTGCAGGGCCTGTCCTTTCGGCCGGATGCAGACTATGTGCACCTGTGCCTTAACAACACCATCTTCGGCACGCGCTTTGCCGCCCTGCCCGACGTAGGGGATGTGCCGCTGGTGGGCGACCTGTCCAGCTGCATTTTGTCCGAGCCCATTGACGTCAGCCGCTACGCGCTGATATACGCCGGCGCGCAGAAGAACATGGGCGTCGCCGGCCTCACGGTGGTCATTGTGCGCCGCGACCTGGTGCGCGATGATCTGCCCCCACAGGTGCCCACCATGCTGCGATACAGCACGCACATGAAGGCCGATTCCCTGTACAACACGCCGCCCTGCCAGGCCATCTACATGTGCGGCAAGGTGCTGCGCTGGCTCAAGGGGCTGGGCGGGCTGGAGAGCATGGCCGGCATCAACCGGCGCAAGGCCGATCTGCTGTACAGCTACCTCGATCAGAGCAAGGTATTCCGCGGCACCGCGCACCCCGACAGCCGCTCGATGATGAATGTCACCTTTGTGACCGGCGACAAGGCCAGGGACGCCGAATTCGTGCGATACGCCGAGCAAAGCGGCCTGGTCGGCCTCAAGGGCCACCGCGCGGCGGGCGGCATGCGGGCCAGCATCTACAACGCCATACCCATGGCGGGCGTGCAGGCGCTGGTGGACTGCATGGCCGCGTATGAGGAGGCGCAGGCATGATGAAGCAACGGCATGTGGCGCTGCTCAACGACATCTCCCCCAAGGGCCTGGCGGCCTTTGGGGCCAACTTTTCCATCACCCAGGACCCGGCGGATGCCGACCTGTGGCTGGTGCGCTCGGCCGACCTGCTGGACAAGGAACTGCCCGACCGCCTGCGCGCCATTGCCCGGGCAGGCGCCGGGGTGAACAACATCCCGATCGATCGCTGCACGCAGCGGGGCATCGTGGCGTTTAACACGCCGGGCGCCAACGCCAACGCGGTGGCCGAGTTGGTGATGGCGGGCATGCTGCTGTCGGCCCGGGACATCGTGGGCGGAGTCAACTGGGTGCGCGCGCAGCCGGCCGATGCCGCGCTGCCCGAGCTGGTGGAAAAGCGTAAAAAGGCCTTTGTGGGCAGCGAGCTGCGCGCTAAGCGCCTGGGCGTGATTGGGCTGGGGGCCGTGGGCACCTTGGTGGCCAATGCTGCCGTGGGCCTGGGCATGGAGGTATATGGGTACGACCCGGCCCTGTCGGTGGAGCATGCCCTCCAGCTCAACGTCAACGTGCACCGCGCGGCCCAGCTGGCCGAGGTGCTGGAGGGGTGCGATTACCTGAGCATCCATGTGCCGCTGACCGAGGCCACCCGCGGCCTGATCGGCCAATCCCAGCTGGAGCGCATGCGCCGCGGCGCCGTGCTGCTCAACTTTTCCCGGGATCAGCTGGTGGACGAACCGGCGCTGGCATCCGCCCTGGCCTCCGGCCATGTGCGCCGCTATGTGACAGACTTTGCCAACCAGCAGGTGATGGGTATGCCCAACACGCTGGTGTTTCCGCACCTGGGCGCCGCCACCGAGGAATCGGAGGAGAACTGCGCCATCATGGCGGTGCGCGAGGCACAGGACTACCTGAACAACGGCAACATCGTAAACGCGGTCAACTTTCCCGCCATCAGCCTGGGCCCGGCCGTCCACCCAACCCGCGTGGTGGTGCTGCACCGCAATGTGCCCGGCATCCTCAGCGGGGCCACCACGCTGTTTGCCCAGGCGGGCATCAACATCGAGCAGATGGTGTCGGCCAGCCGGGACAGCGTGGCCTGCGCCCTGTTTGACACATCGGTCATCGTGCCGCGGGAGTTTGCCATGCAGTTAGCCACCCGGCCGGACATCCTGAAAGTGCGTGTAATCCATGGATAAAGAGGGAAACAGGGCGTTGCGGTTTGGCTTGCCCTACCTGATAGAGACGGCGGATGTGGCGGCGGCGGCTGCGCTGTGCGCGCGGCTGGGGCTTCACTTTGTGGAGCTCAACAGCAATTTCCCCGCCTGCGGCCTGGCCCAGCTGGCGGCGTTGCCCCTGCGGGAGATAGCGAAGCAACGCGGCATCATCTTTACTTTGCATGTGGACGACCGCTTTGACCCCTTTGACTTCAACCCCCTGGTGCGGGAGGCATATGCGCAGACCATGCTGTCAGCCATCGCGCTGGCCGGCAAGGCCGGCATGCCGGTCATCAACATGCACATCCCCCGGGGGAACATTGTCACCTTGCCCTCAGGCCCCCGCTACCTGTACGAGGAGTATGGGCAGCAGTTCACGCTGGCGGTGGTCGATTTTCGCGATCGGTGCAGCCGGGCGGCGGGGGACAGCGGCGTGCACATCGCCATCGAAAACACCACCTTCTGGGCGCCCTATGAGCTGCGGGCCATCGAGCTGCTGCTGCAAAGCCCCACCTTTGGCCTGTGCCTGGATACCGGGCATGACCACGCCGAGGGCAACCGCGACCTGGCCTTCATAGACCGCCACGCCCAGCGGCTGATCCACATGCATGCCCATGACGGTCAGGGCAAGCGCAACCACCAGGCGCTGGGCACGGGGGAAATTCCGCTTCAAGAACGGCTGGATATGGCCGAGCGGGCCGGGGCCACCGTGGTGCTGGAGGTCAAGACCGTGGCAGCACTGGAGCAGTCCGTGGCCTGGTTGCGGGCGGAGGGGCTGTTATCCTGAGATCAGGACCTCTGACAAGCATTTTGACGCTGATACGCCTTTGCATTGCGGAGATGGCGCAATTATGATAGAATAACGCCATAATACAGCGGACGCTTGAAGGAGGGGACAACTTGATGAATATCCGTCCGGTATCCGACTTGCGCAACAACTTCCGGGAGATTGAGGACAGCGTCAAAAGCGGAAAGCCTGTCTATCTAACCAAGAATGGCTATGGTTCCATGGTGGTGATGAGCTTGGAACACTATACAGCCCTCACACAGGATACGGAAATTAAACTGGATGAAGCTGACAAGGCCGCTGCAACCAGCCCCGTGCGGCACGCGCATGAGGAGGTTTTTGCCCGTGTCAGAAAACGCATCCCCAGATAAGCAATACCAACTGCGTTATCTGGATCTGTTTGAGAAAGATCTTGAGCAGATTGTGGACTACATCACCCATGAACTGGACAATCCTGAGGCGGCGGACAACCTGATCAATGCTGTGGAGGATGCCATTCTCCAACGCAGCACCTGTGCGGAAGCTTTTGAGCAATATCCGTCAAAACGGGAAAGGCGCCATCCTTACTACCGGATTTATGTGCATAACTACATTGTCTTCTATGTGGTCATCGGTGATGTGATGGAAGTGAGGCGCATGCTGTACAGTCGGCGTGATATGCGGAAAGAGATTTAGGAAATTGATTGTATTGCTACCACCAGAAACGGCCCTCCTGTCGGAAGGCCGTTTTAGTGTGGCTAAGGCTTTTACACGCTCATCGTCCAGCCAAGGGGATCGGGCGCGCGGCCCCACTGGATATCGGTCAGCGCGTCATACAGCCGCTGGCTCAGTGGCCCCGTGGTGCCGTCGCCGATGACCATCACATCGTCCTGGTAGCGCAGCTTGCCCACCGGGGAGATGACGGCCGCCGTGCCGGTGCCGAAGATCTCCTCCACCCGACCGTTGTTGTAGTCCTCAATCAGCTTGTCCACGGCGATGCGGCGCTCCTCCACCTCGATGCCCCAGGAGCGGCACAACTGAATCACCGAATCGCGCGTCACACCCGGCAAAATGCTGCCGTTCAGCTCCGGCGTGAGGACACGGCCGTTGATCTTGAAGAAGATGTTCATCGCGCCCACCTCCTCCACGTAGCGGCGCTCCACGCCGTCCAGCCACAGCACCTGAGAGTAGCCCTCGTCATGGGCCTTCACCTGGCCGATGAGGCTGGCGGCATAGTTGCCGCCGGTCTTGGCAAAGCCCACGCCGCCGCGCACAGCGCGCACATAGTCATCCTCAATCCAGATGCCCACCGGTGCCATGCCGCCGGGGTAGTAGGCCCCGCTGGGCGACAGAATGATCATGAACAGGTACGTCTTGGAGGGGGCTACGCCCAGGAATTCATCGGTGGCGATGATGAAGGGGCGGATATACAGCGACGTGCCCGGGTCCTCGGGAATCCACGCGGCATCATGGCGCACGATTTCGCGCACCGCCTGTATGAAGTCCTCCTCGGGCAGCTCGGGGATGCACAGGCGGCGGTTGCTCTCATTGGCGCGCCTGGCGTTCATCTCCGGCCGGAACAGCAACGCCCTGCCATCGGGCGTGCGGTAGGCCTTCATGCCCTCAAACATCTCCTGCCCATAGTGAAACACCATGGCCGCAGGGGACAGGCTGATGCGCTGAAAGGGCACGATGCGCGCGTCATGCCAGCCCTGCCCCTGGGTGTAGTTCATCATGAACATGTGATCGGTAAAGATATGGCCAAAGCCCAGCGGCTGCCCCTTTTGCGGCTTTTGCGCAGGCGCGGCGGCCTGTTCATATCGGATGTCTAACATACACAGCCTCCCTCAAGTAATGCCGTATTATAGCCCCGGGACAACCAAGGGTCAAACCGCGTCGCCCCCAAATGCGCGGCCTATCCTGTATTTTCCGTGTATCGGTTTGCAGCCCCGCGCCGCTGTGCTATAATTGCGGTGGAATAATACATAAGGAGGACCTCCTGTTGTTACAACTTAGGGAAAACCTGTATTCTGTCGGCGTGCAAGATGAGAACCTTCGCGTTTTTGATATCATCATGAACACCCCCTACGGCACCAGCTACAACGCCTTCGTGTTGAAGGGCAGCGAAAAAACCGCCCTGATCGAAACCGCCAAACTGGGCTTCAGCGATGAATACTTCCGCCGGGTGGAGGAAGTAACCCCCATCAGCCGGGTGGATTACCTGATCGTCAACCATACCGAGCCCGACCACGCGGGCACCATCCCGCTGCTGCTGGAGCGCAACCCCGACATCACCATCATCGGCACCAACAGCGCCATCACCTTTGTGGCCAACATCGTCAAGCGGGATTTCAAGTCCCGCGTCGTCAAGAAGGGCGATACGCTGGACCTGGGCGACAGGCAGCTGAGCTTCTACCCCATGCCCAACCTGCACTGGCCGGACACCATGTTCACCTGGGACCCGGTGAGCGAGACACTGTTTACCTGCGACTTCTTCGGCGCCCACTACTCCTGGCCCGAGGTGCTCTTAAGCCGCATGGCCGATAAGTCCGCCTACTACGAGGCGCAGCACCAGTACTTCCTGGACATCATGGCCCCCTTCCGCAAGCCCTTTGCCGTCAACGGCCTTGAGTGCGCCAGGGAATTGCAGCCCAAGATGATCGCCACCGGCCACGGCCCGGTGCTGGATGTGGACATCGAGCGCACCTTTGAGCAGTATGCCCAGTGGTGCGAGACGCCCGTCCACAAGGAGAAGACCGTGGCGGTGGTCTATGTCAGCGCCTACCAGTACACCAAGACGCTGGCCGAAACCATTGTGGAGACCCTGCGCGAGGAGGGCCTGCGCGCCGAGCTGATGGACCCCAGCCGCGATGATCAGGATGCCATCATCAAGGCCATCAACTATGCGGACGGCGTACTGTTTGGCTCGCCCACCTTCCTGGGCGATATGCTCAAGCCCATCGGTGAGGTGCTGACGGCCCTGTACCCCTTCATGGTGAAGGGCAAGCCTGCTTCTGCCTTCGGCTCCTACGGCTGGTCGGGCGAGGCGGTGGGCAACATCCTGGAGCGCGCCAACCAACTCAAAATGAAGACCATGGAGGGCTTCCGATGCCGCCTGCGTCCCAGCGGGGATGAGCTGGAGCAGGCAGCGGAATTTGCCCGCCAGTTTGCCAAGCTGCTTTGAACCTGACGCCCGAGGCCCCGCCCCAAGGGGCTGACCTGCCAAGCTCCATGCGCCGCCTGGTGCTGGAGCTTGGCATGTTGACGGGCCTGAGCGTTTCCTACGGCAACGCGCGGGAAAGCGATACCTGCCGCATCGGCCTGGCCCGGGAGGTCGACCTGATGGACGGGGCTTTCGTGCCCTGTGAGCGTCCGCTCACCGGGCACAGCTTGTATGACCTGGCCTCGCTCACCAAGCTGTTCACCGCGGTCAGCGTGATGCAGCTGATGCAGCGGGGGCTGCTGCACCTGCACGATGCCGTGGGCGTGGTGGACGACCGCTTTGCCGCGCTGCAGGATACCAGCCTGTACGATGTATTGACCTACCAGGCCGTGCTGCGCTCGCCCGAGCGCATTGACGCCCAGCCCACGCCCGAGGCCGCCCTGCGGCAGGTATTCCTCACCGGGCGACACCTGGGGCCGGAGCCCGCGCGCCTGTATTCCGACATGAATGCGCTGGTGCTCAAGTACCTGGTGGAGCGCGTGAGCGGGCTTGCGTACATGGACTATTTGCAGCGGCATATTTTTGCGCCCTGCGGCATGGGGGAGACCTATGCCCGGGTGCCGGAGGACCGCCTGGCCGATTGCCTGTGCTACAACTACGAGCACCGCCTGATGGCCGGGCAGCACCGGCTGCTGGAGGACGCGTACCCCGGCCGGCCCCATGACCCCAAGGCCCGGCTGTTGGCCGGCGTGGATGGCGGCCCCTGCGGGCATGCCGGCCTGTTCAGCACGCAGGGCGACATGGTGCGCTTTGCCCAGGGGCTGCTGCGGGGCGACCTGCTCAGCCGCGCCTCTTTGATGGAGCTGGGGCGCGACCGCACCGGCCGCCCGGGCAACGATGGCCGGCCCTACCGGCAGTACCTGGGGTACCTGTGCTTTGCCAAGGGAGCCGTGCAGCGCGTCAGCGAGGTGCCTGCCTGGATGGGACACCACGCCTTCGCGGTATCCGGCTACACGGGCAACCACCTGGCGGTGGACCCGGAGCTGGGGGTGTTTGACCTGTTTCTGGGCAACCGCTGCCACAACCGGGTCAGCGTGATCGACCCGCCGGAGCTGGCGGATCAGCTGGGGCTGTCGCCCGAGTATGCCGGGGTGCTGCCCTGGCCGGATGGGCGCAGCGTGCGCTCCAGCTTTCGCTACATTCACCTGAAGGATGCCCTGCTGCACCGCCCGGTGCGGCAGGCACTGCTTGCCCGCGGCTGGATGCCCGGGCCACAACCAACGTAGGAGGTCTTTATGCAGTACGTACCCTTTGGCAAACTCGGCTTTGACGTGTCCAGGCTGGGCTTTGGCATGATGCGCCTGCCCACCATGACGGATGATGAGGGCAAGGTGTGCATCGACCGCCCGGAGGCTATGCGCATGCTGCGCCACGCCATCGACCGGGGCGTCAACTATGTGGACACCGCCTACGGCTACCACTTTCAGGAGAGCGAAATCCTGACCGGCCTGGCGCTGAAGGACGGCTACCGTGAAAAGGTGAAGCTGACCACCAAGCTGCCCCAGTGGCTGGTCAAGGAGCATGCCGACATGGACCGCCTGCTCGATGAGCAGCTGCGCAAGCTGGATGTGCCGTATGTGGACTTCTATCTGGTGCACTCCCTCACCGGGGATGCCTTTCACCGCATGCAGTCGCTTGACTACAAGGGGTTTTTAAAGCGCGCGCTCAAGGATGGGCGCATCCGCCACACAGGCTTCTCCTTTCACGATGAGAAGGACGTGTTCATCGAGATTGTAGACGATTTTGACTGGGAGCTGGCGCAGATTCAGTTCAACTACCTGGACGACGAAAACCAGGCCACGCTGGAGGGCCTGCGCTACGCCGGCAGGCGGGGCATCCCCGTGGTGTGCATGGAGCCGCTGCGCGGCGGCGCCATCGCCAACCCGCCCCAGGAGATACGCGACATGATGATGGAAAACCCCCGCGGCTGGTCGCCGGTGGAGTGGGCCTTCCGCTATGCGGGCGACTTCCCCGAGGTGGTGACCATATTAAGCGGCATGAACAGCTTCCCGCAGGTGGAGGACAACCTGGACATCTTCAGCCGGGTAAAGCCGGGCACGCTCACCTCGCAGGATCACGCCTTCATCCGCGAGGTGAAGGAGGCCTATCTGGCCCGCATCGCGGTGGGCTGCACCCAGTGCAACTACTGCCAGCCCTGCCCCGAGGGCGTGCTGATCCCGCGCATCTTTGCCGCGTGGAATGGCGCCTACATGTTTGACAACCCCGTGCTCTTTGAAAACGCCTACCGCCAGATCCTCAAGGAGGAGGGCGACGCCGCCCGCTGCGTTGCCTGCGGCCAGTGCGAGGCGGTATGCCCCCAGCAGCTGCCCATTATCGAGCTGCTGCAAAAAGCCCAGCAGCAGGCATGAGTAACCCGTTTCTGCCCCTGCCGCTGGCGGCCATCCACCTGTACGGCCTGCTGATTGCCGCTGCGCTGGGCATCGCGGCCTGGCTGTGCACGCTGGAGGAAAAGCGCCTGGCCTTGCCTAAAGACACGGGCATCGACATCGTGCTGTATGCCCTGCCGCCCGCGCTGATTATTTCCCGGCTGTATTACGTGGCCTTCACGTGGGAGATGTTTCGGCACGACCCGCTGAGCATCCTCAAAATATGGGAGGGCGGCCTGGCCATCTACGGCGCGGTGATCGGCGGCGCGCTGGGCGTGTGGCTATTGTCGCGCCGCAAGGGCGTTCCCTTTATGACGCTGGCCGACGTGGTGGCCCCGGCGCTCATTTTGGGGCAGGCCATTGGCCGCTGGGGCAACTACTTCAACGGCGAGGCCTTTGGCTACGCGGTGAGCAACCCCGCCTGGCAGTTCTTCCCCTTTGCGGTGCGCATCGGGGCCGGCTGGCACCTGGCTACGTTCTTTTACGAGTCGGTGTGGAACCTGCTGGGCTTTGCCTTCTTGTATGTCAACCGGGCTCGGTTTCAGCGGGAGGGCCGCTTTGGGCATGTGTTTTTCTGGTACCTGCTGTGGTATGGGCTGGGGCGCCTGGTGATTGAAGGGCTGCGCACCGACAGCCTGATGTGGGGCTCGGTGCGGGTGTCCCAGCTGCTCAGCCTGCTGCTGTGCGCCCTTGCGGCGGTCAAGATGATGCTTGACCTGTATTTGCCCAAAGCCTGGCTGATATTGCCCGCCTTGGCGCTGGCAGCACCCTTTGTGCTGCCCCATTGGTGGGGCATCGGGGCCGCGTGGGCGCTGAGCACGTGCAGCGCCGTGGTGATCTACACGCGCTATCCCGCAAGGAAGGCTGCGGCATGATCAAGCGCGCGGTATATCTGGCCGGCCTGCGCCTGCTGCTGCCTGCGGTGGACAGTCTGCACGGCAGCGGGTTGGACGCGAAGGCCGAGCATGCGCTGCTGCGCCTGCTGCGCCGCCACCGCTGCCTGGGCGGCGTGCTGCGGCTGTTTGATGCTGGAGGCACCGCGGCGGAGTACGCCTTCGGGCAGGCCGGCCCCGGGCGGCCGGCAGAGCCGGGTATGGCCTTCCGCGTGGCCTCGGTCTCCAAGATGATCACCGCCGCCTGCGTGCTCAAATTGGCGGAGCAGGGTCTGGTGGACCTGGATGAGGATGTGAACCCGGCGCTGCCCTACCCGCTGCGCCACCCGGGGGCCCCGCAGCAGGCCATCACGCTGCGTCAGCTGCTGTCCCACACGGCTGCCATCAATGATGGCCAGGCCTACCAGCAGGGCATCGTGACGGGTGCCCCGGCCTCGCAGGTGCTGGCGGGCGACAGCTTCTGCAGCCATCTGCCCGGCGACAGGTGGAGCTACTCCAACCTGGGCGCCGGGCTGATTGCCTGTGTGCTGGAGGGCAAGCTGGGCAAAAGCTTTGAAGCTATCATGCAGGAAACACTGTTTGCGCCGCTGGGGGTGGCTGCCAGCTTTTACCCCCAGCGGGTAACAGGTCCCTTGGCCGATGCAGCCCGCGTGCTGCCGCCCAGCCGCAGCCCAGGCTTTGACGCGGCGCAGCGCCGAGCAAAGCCCCTCACGGGGGCAGACCAGCCCGACCCGGAGCGCCATTATACCTTGACCCAGGGCAACTGCTGCCTGACGGTACAGGGTCTGCACATCCTGATGGAGGCGCTGGTGCGCCCCGGTTTCCTGCGGGCAGATACCTTGACCATGATGCGTCGGCCAGTGGCCGACTTTGGCCAGCGCTCGGCACACCTCAAACAGGGGCTGGGCATGTTTGAGCTGAACAACCCGGCCATCAGCGCCCTGCCGCTGTATGGCCATCAGGGCAATGCCTATGGCGCGGTGCACGCCGCGTTCTTTGAGCCGCGGGCAGGGCGGGGGATGATATTCCTCAGCTACGGTGCGTCCGAGGCGCGGCTGGCCTTTCTGGCTGATATCGTGGCCGACCTGCTGGCGCTGTTCTATGGGGAGGGCGCATGGCCGCGGACAGCGTAGCAGAGATTAAAAAGCAGCGCGGCAGCTACCTGATCGCGCTGGCCTCGGGCGACAGCCTGCGGGTGCCCTCGGCTGTGTTTCGTCAGCTGCCGCTCAAGGAGGGGCAGCCGGTGGACCTGGCCGCCTATCAACAGGAGCAGTTAGGGGTGGAGTACCCCCTGGCGATGGAGCGCGCGGGCAATTTGCTCAGCCAGCGGGATTACAGCGAGCACCTGCTCACCCGCAAGCTGCTGGACGTGGGCTATTTGCCCCAGACCTGTGAGCGCGTGGTGCAGCGCCTGCGGGCGCTTGGCTATCTGGATGACGCGCGCTACGCCCAAAGCCTGCTGGAGCGAAAAAAGAAGCGCAGCGGCGCGCGGGGCATCGCGCAGCAGCTGCGATTAAAGGGTGTCGATAGGTCGGTGACCGAGCAGGTGCTGGACAGCTTTTCTTCCGAGGAGGAGTTGGCTGCCGCCTGCGTGCTGGCTGTGAAATATGTGGGCAATAAGGCATGGGACCGGCGGGAGGCCTGTCGAAGATGCATCGCCTACCTGAGCCGGCGGGGCTACAGCTACGAGATCGCCCGCAAGGCGGCCCAGCAGGCCACCGGCGAGGAAGCGGAGGACTACGGCGGGTAGGCGCTGGCAACCGCCGCGGTCAGCAGCAGCACCTCCTTGGCGCCGGCTGACAGCAGCGCCCGGGCGCCCTCGCGCACGGTGCTGCCCGTGGTGCGCACATCATCCACCAACAGCAAGGTAAGGCCCTGGACGGGCAGGATGGCCCGGAAGCTGTCCTTCACGTTATCGGGCCTTTTTGCGTGGGGCAAGGTGGATTGACGCTTGGTGGCCTTGACGCGCTCCAGCGCGTGCAGTACAGGCACACCGGTCTTCTCACTCAACCGATCGCAGAGCAGTGCCGCCTGATTGAAGCCGCGCTCGCGCAGGCGCTTTTTGTGCAGCGGGACGGGCACCATGGCGTCCACCGGCCAGCCGGGGAATACATCCAGCATGCCCTCCACCAGCGGCTGCGCCGCCGGGTACACGCCATGAAACTTCAGCACCACCGCCAGCCGCTGGCTGACGCCGTGGTAGCGGTAGGGGGCATAGGCGGCGGAGATATGAAGCATGCCGCCCTCGGCGCAGTAGCGGCAGGGTTCGCCATGGCGCATGGTGGACAGGCAGTGGGGGCATACCTGATCGAGCAG
>JAAZBU010000057.1 GCA_012513645.1 Clostridiales bacterium
CATGCCTATAAACTGGAATAGCATGCTCTGTAGATTCGTGGTATCCTTGCGTTGAGCCATTGGGGTTCTCCTCCTTGTGAATGTTCAGCAACACTCATTGTAGCGGAGTCCCAGTGGCTTGCCCATTCCTATCGGGCTAAACACAAGTTGCGAACGTTAGTGTACTCTATCCGGAGCAACTCTGCTCCGCCTTGATATACATATTGAGTTATACCGGATGATCAAATCCCGTTGCGTGAAGAATGCAGGAATTCAAGGATGGTGCTGGAGATATATTCAACTGTTTCGTTGATAATCAACAGTCCCTTCTCCTGAGACGCGCCAGCCAGATCTCCCCAGGCGCCCGTCGTGCAATACTCAGAAAAGTTGCCGTATGCCTGAAAGGCATCTCCTCGGTTGAACTGATGCTTCTGTGCGCGGGATAACCCGTTCATAGGAGGTTCTCCCGAGGGAAGCGGCTGTTGCAATGTCTCACTTTCCAACGCCATCAACACGCTGGTGGTTAGTTCAGCGCCGTGTCCAAAGCCGCCCGCTTGATCCCGAATCCATTTCTTACCGCACTGACCTGCAGCGCGCCACCAGTCAACGGCCAGCACGACATACCCTTCATGCTTCAATTTGCGGCACACCGCGTCTACCGCCTTCAAATTCAGCGAATGGTAGGCGATAAACACCATCGCTTCCGCCTTGTCTCGCTGAAGAAAAGCACGAGCAACAGCCTCACAGTAACCTTCCAGCAAGCGGCTGTCGATATGCACTGTCCCTTCCCAGCCCCCAAGTTCAAGCGTGTCGCCATAGGGAATTGCGGGGGCATAAAGGCACCGGGTTTTTTCGGCAATTTGGGGGGTGATATGGTTCGAAACCAACAAATCCGCCCCCAACGGCCCATGGGTGCCCAGAATTTCCTGAGAGGCCAGTGGCAACAACACCGCGGGCGACTCTCTCACCTTCTGGGCATAGGCCGGCCCCGTCATACGGCTGATGTCAAACGGGTAATTCATAATGCCCTCGGCTGAATTGTCAGAGGCTTTCCTGTCCGGGCGGATTCTGTGATCGCCAGGGCAACATCCATAGACAGGCAAGCGTCCCGTATGTCACTTCTGACGGGCGTGTTGTATAAAATCGCGTCCACAAGCTCATCAATCTCCGCCTTAAAAGGATGGTGTGCAACGCTGCCGCTGTCCGGTCCCTGTGCCTGTATGTGAATCCATTTGTCCTGCCCGGGGAAAAGTTCCTTTGTGTATAGCCGCTCGTTGCGAATCGCTCCTTTGGAGCCCAAAAGATCAATGTTGAATTGATAGGGATACCTTGTTCCATCCAACGCAGCAGACAGGCGCCCAACGCTGCCGTTACGATATTTGACCGTGGCAGAAAAAGTGGTCTCATAGTCAAAATCATCCCGCTGGCGGGTGGAAAAGGCATACACCTCAGCAACTTCTCCATTTAAATAACGCCCCAGGTCCGCAGCATGGCACCCACCTGTGATCATGGCCCCGCCCGCAAACTCCTTCTTGCGAATCCAGTTATAACTCGCAAAAGTCGACTTGATGCCATGCCAGTAGTCTGCACCGGCGAAAAACACATCACCAATGGCCTTGCGCTCCAGCAAGGCATGGATGCATTCGACCAGCGGGTTCCACCGCATCAGAAAGCTGACGATGGTCTTCCCTTTTGCGCGCCCGGCAGCTTCATACAGTGCATCCACCTCCTCAGGCGTTATGCCTGCCGGCTTTTCCAGCAACACATGCTTGTCAGCCTGTAGTGCCAGGATGGCATCGGGGGCGTGCAGATAGTTGGGCATGCATTCCGAAACAATCTCCACCTGGAGATCGTTCAACATATCCTCGTAGTGATCATACACCTTAGCCCCCGGTGCGTACCGGGCAGCAAAGGCATCGGCGCTTTCCCTGCTGCGCCCGCATACAGCTGCAATGTATGTATGTGGATTGCTATCAAAGGCACGCACATGCTCCACCGCCACCTGACCGGTGCCCCGCATGCCGACGCCGATACGCTTCACGTCCCCAGTGTTAACCATTATACAACCTCCAACTTTTGATAAATGCTAATGGTGTATTCACCAAACTCAGGCGTTGCCTTTTGTGACAGCGCCCTCGGGCGCTCCAGCGCAATGTCGTACGAGCCCACCATTTTCGATGGGCGTGCAGACAGCACAATCACACGGTCACCCAAAAACACTGCTTCACTGATTTCATGAGTAATAAAAAGGATGGTCTTCTTGGATTCCGACCAAATGCGCAATAGTTCAAGGTTCATCTTCTCACGTGTGATCGCATCCAACGCGCCAAAGGGCTCGTCCATCAAAATCAGCTTGGGGTCGTGGATAAGGGCACGGGCAATGGATACCCGCTGTTGCATGCCGCCGGACAGCTCATTGGGATACCGCTGCTCAAACCCTTCCAATCCGACCAGGTTCAGCAGTTCCCTGGCACGGTCAACATATTTCTTTCTGTCCAGCTTAAGGATTTCGATGGGGAGCAGCACATTATCGAGCACCTTACGCCAATGCAACAGCAGGGGCTTTTGAAAGACAAAGCCCACCTCCCTGGCAGGGTCGAAACTGTCCTGATTGACAATAATCTCCCCTTCGCTCTTTGGCAATAGGCCGGCAATGATTTTCAAAAGGGTGGTCTTCCCGCAGCCCGAAGGGCCAACGATGGACACAAACTCCTGTTGGTTCACGTCAAAGGTTACACTGCCAAGGGCCTCCAGCTCCCCGTCACGGGTCCGGTATACTTTTTTCAGGTTGCGGATCGAAAGAAGTTTGTTATTATCGCTCATCTCATTCGCCTTTTTCAATGCTGTCTGCACCGTGCATAGGACGGCCGCGCTGCGGAGGGTTGGCACAACAGCGCGGCCGAAAAAAGTTACTCCAACTCGAAGTTATTGTAAGGCGTCTCCGGCAGGAAACTCGCGTTATAAATATCCTCCACAGGATAATCAAGTTTCTCCTGATAGGTGTTTACCAAGTCATAGGTAGCCTGAATTTGCATGGGATCAATATATCCCATGCCACGTTCCTTGTAGCGCTCGGTTTTCAGGAAGTCCATCTCGATCTGCAGCGACTTCAACAGATCCGCTTTGTTGATGGGCTGATATTCTGAGAGAATCTCCATGGCTTCGGCGGGATTGTTGACCGTCCACTCCCAGGCGCGGTATGTAACATCCAGGAACTTTTTGAGCATTTCAGGGCGCTCTTCAATGGTCTTGTCGCTGGTGATGTATGAGTGAGCATAGCACTCAAAGCCGTAATCCGCCCACAGGAACCAGCTGAAACCACCCTGGGGAATGGCCGCCTGAAAGTTGGGGATCCCGGTGAGCAACTCAAACACAACGTCCGCATTGCGGGAGGCCAGCGCGGATACCTTGGCTGTTGGCTCGATGTTGACAAACTCAACGCTTTCAGGATCTACGCCAATCAGTGCTGCAAAAGCCGGCCACATAACTTTATGCCCGTCCGTGGCAGGAACTGCAACAGTCTTGCCAGCAACATCAGCCGGCTGTTTGATGCCTGAATCATCGTAGAAGAACATGCCATTGGGGTGCTTGTCAAAGATGATGCCGATGATCTTCGCCGCGGCACCTTCCTGCCTGAACTTAAACACAACCGGTGCGTCTGCGATCGCGATATCGGCCATCTCCGAATCGATCGAAGTCACGGAGAAGCCGGATCCTTTGCCGATAATGATGTTCAGATCAATGCCCGCTTCCTCATACCAGCCATTTTTAAGGGCTACGTAATAGGGAGCATGGTCAGCGGCAATGGTCCAGTTCAAAAGGAAGTCCACCTTTTCCAGCTCTTGCCCCAGCGAAACCTGTGTGCCAGCCATACACAACACAACCACGGCGAGTAACAATACGATCCTTTTCATGTGACCAAACGTACCTCCTTCATTTGTGCCTTACCTGGTTCCAAGCAGAGTAATTTGACCTTCAAACGGCGATCCAACCCCCGCCGTGTACGTTCTGTGCTTAATATAAAAGTTCTCCATATCTCATGGTATCATTGGATTTCATCCTTGAAAGCCCAGGGCATGGCCAGCCGCTCGACAATGGAAACAATCAGAAACATCCCCCATCCAAGCAGCGACATCATGATCAGCGATGCAAACATGGGCGGTGTATCCATCATCAGCTGCGCATTGACAATGACATACCCCAGCCCGCTGTCAGAGGCAATCAGCTCCCCCACAATGACCCCCATCACACTGAGCGTTGTACAAATCTTGAGGCCTGAAAAAATGTACGGCAAGGCACTGGGCAAGCGAATCTTCCAGAAGGTTTGCCATTTAGACCCATTCAGGTACCGCACTAGGTCAAGCAAATCGTCCTCCACAGAGGCAAGCCCTGCCGATGTGTTGATAACCATCGGGAAAAAACTGGCCAAAAAGGCGATCAGAATGTTGGTTTTCAGCCCATATCCCATCCAGATGAGCAATATGGGGGCAATGGCCACCATAGGGATGCTGTTGAACATAACAAACAGCGGCATGACGGCCTTCTGGATGGTTTTTGACCAGCCGATCAGGATGCCGATGAGGGTGCCGCCCACAGCAGTGAAAAGGAACCCCAGCACAAAATCATACAAAGTAACGGAGATGTTTTTTTGCCAGTGATAGTTGGCATCCGGCTGTGCAAACAACAGGTGAGCAATGGCACTTGACGGGGTTGAGATAAAGGCTTCATTGATATTAGCAATACGCACCACCGCTTCCCATACAAGGAAAAAGAGGAAAACTGCGCCAATGCTCTGAAGCCGCTGCGACAGACGCCTGGGTTTCTTCTTATTCTTCACTGTAATTGCTGCTTTCATAGCCTGCTTCTCCCTTATTCTCCGGCATTGGCCGGCGTGAAACGCCAAGGCATGACGATGCGCTCCACCAAGGATATAATCCCAAAGAAGCTAACCCCCAGAATAGCCAAGACAACCAGGCAGGCAAACATCGTTGGCATATCGATAAAGGCTTGCGCATCCCGCAAGAGATACCCCAGCCCGCGCTTGGATGCGATAAACTCGCCTACCAGCACGCCAACTACGCACATGGTGGCGCTTGTCCTGATGCCGGCAAATATGTACGGCAGCGAATTGGGAATACGTATTTTGAGAAAAATCTGCAGCTTGGACGCATTCAGGTAGCGCACCAAATCCAGCAAATCATCATCCACCGCCTGCATACCTGTTGTCGCATTGATGACAACCGGGAAAAATGCAACCATGAAGGCAATCATGATATTGGGAAATACACCATACCCAAGCCACAGCAGGAAGAGAGGGGCCAGCGCAATCTTCGGGATGGAGTTAAACAGCACAAGAATCGGCATAACCAACCTGTTGGCCGTTTTTGACCATGTGAGGAATACCGCAATGGCCACGCCGGCCACAATGGTTAGCCCAAAGCTGCCCAATACGCCTGAGGTTGTTGCAAATATATGGCGCCACCATTTGTTTTTTGCAGCAAGCCTTGGGTCGATGAACGTGTTGAGAATCAACTTTGGAGAAGGAAGTATGTACTTCTTTATTTTCAGCGCATCAACCAACACCTGCCAGGCAATCAGCAAGATAATGACTGTCAGGATAGAGATGCCATTTTTCTGAATAAACCTAAGAACTGCACTTTGGACACGTCCGGTCACTCGGACTTGTTTTGCTTTTCCCATATGCTTATGAACCTTCAATCTCGTCCAACCGATAACCAAAGCCCGTATTGCCCAACGACTCAAGCGAGATGCTTCCGCCGTCACGCTTATAGAGCTTGGGATGGATCCGGGCTTCCGGTTTGGAGGCTTCCGGACAGAACTGCATGGAGTTGACCTCCACCCCCATGATGGTGCCCACATTGGCTGCAAGCAAAGCATGGGGAATGATGGCCAACCTGGGATTTGTCAGGTCTTGAACCATGATGGACATACCCTGTTCCCGCGCCCAACATAAGGAAAGCATGGCGCCAGTCAGTGTTTTGCATGTTTTGAGCGCCACACCCGACCAACCTAACTCATGGCCCAGAGCAACATATCGCCAATCATGAGCGCTTTCATCCAAGAAAAGCGGCTTGATTTTGCTGATCTCACTGACGTCAATCCGATGGTTCTTGATATCATACGGAAAGGGCTGCTCAATATACAGCAGTTTTTCAAAAATGCCAGGGTATTCCTGTCGAAGCTGATTCATCAGCCCCAGCACATAGCCGGGCTCCTGCACGGTGCAGTTGAAATCCGCCGACAGGTACGGTACACCCATCTCATTCGCTATGCTGCCAACATGAACAATCCGATCATAGTCCCACGGCGCATTGTTTCCCACCAATTTGATTTTCAAACACTGGAGGCCATCCGCCCGGATCCAGTCCCTCAGCAGCACCGGATAGCCATCCTTGGGCTCCTTGCCGGTCAAGTCAGACGGCTCAAGCGGGTCTGTTCCGCCGACCAGATGCCAGGCAGGGATGCTCGCGGGCACTTTGTCCGGAGCAAGCATGTAATCGCTGGGATATTTGCCCACATAGGCTTGGCGATACTCCTGCGTATAGTAGTGAGAAAGGTCATGGTTCATGAACTCGGGCGTAAAGACGTCAAAGGCCTTCACCCCATGATACTTTCCATAGGCATCATATAAGGCGAGATCAAATAGCGAGTTGCAAACCAGCGCCGCCAGATAGGGCATCTGATGCAGCTTGTCATATGCTTGATTCTCTGCGTCCAACAGCGCGTGAAGCCGATGCTCCAAAAAGCTGTGCCCAATCTCCATGGGATGCCCAGGCGTTGAAAAACCAAGCCATTCGGCATTGAGCCTTTCACAAAACTTCTTCATCCGCTCCAAGCGCTCAGAGTAGCTCAGCTCGCCAGGCCATGTCCACGAGACAGCCAGCGGCGTCTCTCCTACGCCAACTGCCGTTCTTCCATCCTGCCCCTTGATGGTGATTGTCGCCCTGCATAAAGTGGACTTCGTTGTGATCTCATGCCCGAACTTAAGGGGCACGCGATTCTCGAAGTCAAAAAATGAGATAGATGAAGAAAGAACAGAAACATCCTTGTTGCTCATATTATATCTCCTGCTTTCTTTATATTCACGACGTTTATTCGCAGACAGTTTTATTGAGTATTGTTCTATCAGGTTTGCTCGCATTTGTCAATATCGGTTTGTTTTCTGACAGAAAGTTTATTCGGGCATCGACTATTTATTCATTCTATGAAATTCAAAAGATTACAAATTCTTTACAAACCGACCGGTTCGGGGTATGCTAAGGGCCGAAACCGGGGGCCACCCGGACGCCGGAGGACCGATGTCAGACTGGACGCCTACACAGCCGCCGCCGGGCGACGAACAGGAGCGCTTTTTTCAGGGCCAGCAGGGGTTTGGCGCCCCGCCAGGCCCTTATTCGCCTGCGCAGCCGGGGCCTGCGTTTGAAGACGACGGGGATTTCTTTACCCCTGCCCGGCGCATGGGCGCGCAGCAGCCTCAGGCGCAGCAACCACCGCGCGCGGCGGCGCCCCCGCCCTACCAGGGGCCGTTGGAGATGCCACAGAACCCCTTTGACCAGTTCCCCCAGATGCCTTTAAGCCCCGGCGGCACGGGCCATCAGGTGCCGCCCGGCAGCCCGCCGCCCCCCGGGCAGGAGCTGCCCGACCGCGTGCCCTACCAGGCGCCACCCCGGCAGCGCAGCCTGATGATCTACCTGTACCTTGGGCTGGCCGCGCTGGTGGTGGTGCTGGGCGTGATGGGCATCACCCAGCTGCTCAACAACAAGGAGCCGCGCACCGCGGTGGTCACCATATCCGAGCAGGGCAGCACCTACTCGGGCAGCGCCATCATCGTGCGCGACGAAACGGTGTTCACCCAGGAGGGCGTGTCGGACATCCGCTACACCGCGGAGGAAAACGCCGTCGTCTCGCGGGGCGACCCGGTGTGCACGGTGTACACCACCGGCTTTAGCGGCAGGGAGCTGACGCAGCTGCAGACCTACCGCAAGCAGATCAAGGAGTACCTCAAAATCCTCCAGGGGGAGAGCAACGCGCCGGACACCAAGCTGCAATTGCTTGATACCACCATCTTTGACCGCTCGGTGGAGACCCGCGCGCTGATTCAGGGCATGCACGGCAACCTGCTCAACCAGGAGGCGTTGCTCAAGGAGGCCATCTCCTCCCGCTACAGCTACATGAAGCAGAAGTACCCTGACGACACCAAGCTCACCCGCCTGTACGACAACGAGAACAACCAGCTGCAGCGCATCGAAACGTGGACCAAGCAATACAACGCCACCGACAACGGCATCGTCAGCTTTTACACCGATGGGTTTGAAGGCGCGCTCAACATGCGCAACTATGAGGGCTACAGCCCCCAGGAGGTGCGCGACATGTACAACGGCAAGGTGCCAAAGACCTTTGAGCGGCCCAAGAACACCGACGACGTGTACCGCCTGGTGCGCCCCTATGAATGGTCTGTGCTGATGCTGGCCGACGATCTGAGGTGGAACCCGGCGCTGGGCGAAACCTACCAGATCATGATCGAAAGCTTTGACAACACCACCGTCTCGGCCAAGGTATCCAGCGTGACCCGCGCGGGCGGCGACCTGCTGGTGCGCCTGACGGTCAACTCGCCCGTGGACCCGGTGCTCAACATCCGCTCCTGCCACGTGCAGCTGTCCACCTCCACCATCACCTACGCGGTGCCCAACTCCGCCATCGTCACCAAGGACGGCGTGATCGGCGTGGTGGTGCAGTTCCGCGAGGGGATGTTCATCGTGCCGGTGGTGCGCGTATCCAGCGACCCCACCCAGACCTATGTGGTGCCGGTCAACCCCGGCCACCTGTACGAGGGGCTCAGCGTGCAGCTGTTCCCCGACCAGCAGCGCTGACGCCCATACGCCTCATACTAAACAAAAACGTTAGCGCAAGGATAGACGCAGGAATTTCGTCTGCGTGAAGCCGAATGAGGAAGGCGTAGCGGCGCTACGCTGACCGAGAGAGGCAATGCGCAGGCGGAAAAAGACAAGTCCCATCAAAGCGTTAAGGTTTGAGTTTAGTATTAAAACCGCAGCGCGTCCGGCAACGCTACGGAAGCGCTTTGCTTGCAATTATGCCCCATTGCCCCTATAATAACGGCAACATTTTGTATGCCATGGTGCCTGAGGAGGAAACAGGATGGATTTTCGCTCAATGCTCGACCAGGTCAAGTCTGCCTTCGTGATCGGGAAGAACAACCCCTTCCTGCACGGGCGGCAGGGCGGCCGGAGCGACGATCAGGGGTACCGTGAGGAGGCGGCCTACCAGGCCCCGCAGCAGGCCTATGCCCAGGGCAACCCCGGCTACCAGGCCTACCAGGCGCCCCATCAGCAGGCTGCGGCACCCTACCAGCAGCAGGAGGCCTATGGCCAGCCCGCCTGGCAGCAGCCCGATCCCTTCCAGCAGCCCTATGCCCCGCAACAGCCGCCGCAGCAGGGCTATGCGTACCAGGCCCCCGAGGCCCAGCAGCCCGCCTGGCAGCAGCCGCCGCCCGCGCAGCAGCCCCCCACCTTTCAAACGCAGATTCAGCCTGACCCTTTCCGCGCGGAAGGCGGGCGCAACCGCCGCTCCCAGCAACATCAGGCCGCACAGCAGCAGCCCCCGCAGCAGGCTCCCTATGCCCCGCCCCAGCAGGCGGAAAATGTGGTGCCCTTCCCCGGCGTGCACCAGCAGCCGGAGGGCGCGGGCGTGGATGCCTATGTCATCAACGTGTTCAACATCAACACCTGCCGCCAGGCCATGAGCTGCCTGCGCAAGGGGCAGTGCACGCTGATTGTTATGGACCAGCTGATTGACAAGGCTGAGATCCGTCGCTATGTGGACATGCTGACCGGCGCCTGCTATGCGCTCAACGGCACCATGACCCGCCTGTCGGCCAAGATCGGCTTTTACATCATGGCCCCGGCCGGCATGACAGTATACACCGACCCCACCACCTCCAACGCCAACGCCCAGCCCAAGCCGCAGCAGGCACCGCTGTACCACGCGCCCACCACACCGGGCAGCGCGCCGCAGCGTGCCAGCGATTTTTCGGCCCAGGGACCCTATGGCGCCGTGCCCCAGATGAACTTCTCCGCCCATCAGGCGGAGCCGCAGCAGCCCGCCCCGCCCCAGCAGGATATGTACCAGAGCTGGCAGCCTGAAGGCACGCAGCAGGCGCAATATCCCTACGCGCAGGAGCAGCAGCGCTACGCGCAATAATACTGGGCGCGGCCGCGCTTAGTATAAGAAGGAGAAATTGATATGGCGATCACGGTCACGATGATTGAGGAAAAAGAGTTTAAGACCAAGGTCCGCGGCTACGACCCGGTGGAGGTGGACGAGTTTCTGGATGCCATCTGCGACGAGATGGTGGACATGCAAAACACCATCCAGACGCTGCGCGAACAGCTGAAGCAAAAGAGCGAGCAGAGCGCCTCCTATGCGCCGCTGCCCGTGCCGCCCGTGGCCCCCGCCCCGCTGCCCCCCATCTCCCCCATGACCGGCATCAAGGAGGAGGATGACGACAGCATCCCCGTGGACATCGAGACCGCGCAAAAGCTGCTGGCCGATACCCAGCAGGCCTGTGACAAGGCGCTGGCCGAGGCCAAAAAGCGCGCCGAAGCCATCCTCAAGGAGGCCGAGGACCTGGTGCCCGACCCCGAGCTGATGGACCTGGAGGCCGAGCGCGACAAGGTGCGCGAGGAGATCGAGAAACTCAAAAGCGACGCCATGAGCTTCCGCAAGCGCTTCCAGTCAATGCTGCGCGATCAGAACGACATTCTGGAAACGGATCTGTTCTGATGCTGCTGGGCGCGCTGGAGGCCGGCGGCACCAAGATGGTGATGGGCCTGGCGGATGGCGATGGCAATATCCTCAAACAAGCCTCCTGCCCCACCCGCCTGCCTGAGGAAACGCTGGGCGACATTTTGGCCTTCTTTCAGGGCGAGAAAATCGATGCCCTGGGCATTGCCACCTTCGGCCCTGTCGATTTAAGGGCGGACTCCCCCACCTTTGGCAATATCACCAACACCCCCAAGCTGGCCTGGCGCAACTTCCCGCTGTACGCGCGGCTGAAGGATGCGCTGGGCGTGCCCTGCGCCATCGACACCGATGTCAACGGCGCGGTGCTGGCCGAGGCCGAGCTGGGCGCGGGCGAGGGGCTTAAAAACTGCGTCTACTTCACCGTGGGCACCGGCATTGGCGGGGGCGTGCTCAGCGGCGGCCAACTGGTGCACGGCCTGATTCACCCCGAATGGGGCCATGTCATCATGAACCGCCACCCGGAAGACCCCTTGCAGCGCGGCGTATGCCCCTATCACGACCATTGCGTGGAGGGCTATGCCTGCGGGCCGGCCATGCAGGCGCGCTGGGCTATGCCCGCGCAGGAGCTGCCCGACGATCACCGCGGCTGGGCGCTTGAGGCGCATTACCTGGCCCAGCTGTGCGTGGATGCCATGATGACGGTGTCACCCGAGCGCATCATATTGGGCGGCGGCGTGATGCACCACGAGGCCCTGTACCCCATGGTGCGCCAGGCCGTCACCAGCATGCTGGGCGGCTACCTGGCCAGCCCGGTATTGAGCGACATGGACAGCTACATCGTGGCGCCCCGGCTGTACCCGGATTCCGGCCTGGTGGGTGCGGCGCTGCTGGCCAAACAGGCGCTGGCACAATAGCAAAAGCATCTCAGTATTCTTACCCGCCCGCAGCAGCAGGCGGGTTTTTTGCTGCCATGTTCAAGATCCGTGCAAAGCGGTTATATGAACTTTGTCGGGCAAATGCCCGCGATCATCACATTCATGTAAGGAGTCTTTTTTTATGTTGAAAATCGGCATCATTCTGGGCAGCACGCGCCCCGGGCGCAACGGCGAGGCCGTGGCCAAGTGGGTATTGGAGCAGGCCAACCTGCGCGGGGACGCGCAGTACGAGCTGGTGGATGTGGCGCAGTTTAACCTGCCCCTGCTGGACGAGGCGGTGCCCCCTGCCTACGGCCAGTACCAGCACGAACACACCAAGGCCTGGTCGGCGCAGATTGCTCAGTATGACGGCTATGTATTGGTCACACCGGAGTACAACCACGCCCCCGGCGCGGCGCTCAAAAACGCGCTGGATTTCCTGTACAACGAGTGGAATGACAAGGCAGTGGCCTTTGTAGGCTATGGCAGCGCGGGCGGCGTGCGCGCGGTGGAGCAGCTGCGCCTGATCACCGCCGAGCTGCAGATGGCCGGCGTGCGCAACCAGGTGATGCTCAGCCTGTACACAGACTTTGAAAACTACTCCATCCTCAAGCCCATGGCCCACCAGCAGAAGAACCTGAACGACATGCTGGACCAGCTGGTCAAGTAGAGCAGCGCGCTCAAGCCCCTGCGGGGTGCGCAGGAAGCGCAGCGCAAGGGCGCCTGACCCGCCAATCTGCCCGCTGCCTGTTGACAGCCCGGACGCCGCCTTTCAAGGCGGCGTCTTTACGCCATCAAGAAACTGCGGTTTCTTGATGGTCAAGCCTTTTGCCCTCCGCATGTCACTGGCGCGGATTGCAGTCGGAGAGCAAGCCCTCCGACACCTCCCTTAGGTTCATTGATCCTCTGCAGACGCCTCCTTTTAAAGGAAGAAGGCACAGCGGCCTCTGCGCCCGCTGTAAGGGGCAAAGCGAGGGCGACATCCAGCGAAGCATGCACGATTGAGCGCGGTATGAACGGATATTATTTGACATTCCGAATAGTCCTGCTATAATTCGGACGTATGAGCCCCATAAAGACTCATGCCATCATCTCGAAAGGGTGTTAGTGTGCTCGCTGTCGCTCTTTTTTTCTTGTGGATAATTTTCAACGGCCGCTTCACGTGGGAGCTGGTCGCCTTTGGCGTGGTGATCGCCGTGGCGCTGAGCTGGTTTACGCAGAAGTATGTGGCGCCGGACCTTACCCTGCGCAAGCAGTGGGGCATCGCCAAGCGCCTGCCCGGCTACCTGCGCTATGTCTGGCTGCTGGTCAAGGAGATTGTGCTGGCCAACTTCGCCGTCATGCGCATGATTTTGTCCGACAAGGATATCGTGGTGCCCAAGCTGGCGGTGTTCAAGACCAAGCTCAAGACGCGTGCCGCCCGCGTGGTGCTGGCCGACTGCATCACGCTGACGCCGGGCACCATCACGGTGCACCTGGCGGATGACGAGTACCTGGTGCACTGCCTGGACGAAAGCATGGAGGACGGCCTGCACGACAGCGCCTTTGAGCGCCGCCTGATCAAGATGGAGCAAAGCTGGGCGCAGGAGGAACACAATGAGCCTGCATAACGCCTACAGTGTCCTGTATATCGGCGCCTTAAGCGTGCTGGTGGTGCTGACGATTCTGTGCTTCATCCGCGCCATCAAGGGCCCCTCCATTGCCGACCGCATCGTGTCCATCAACATGATCGGCACCCAAATCCTCATCATGATCGGGCTGGTGGCCCTGCTGATCGGGGAGGGGTACCTGACCGACGTGGCGCTGATCTACGCGCTTATCAGCTTCCTGGCGGTGGTGGTGCTGTGCAAGGTATATATGGGCGTATTTCTGGAGCGCCGCGCCCAGGAGCAGGAGGAGCAACACAATGCTTGAGTGGCTGCGCTTCATCCTGACTGCCGGGCTGTTGATCAGCGGGCTGATCATCCTGATCACCGCGGTGATCGGCGTGTACAAGTTTGACTATGTATTAAACCGCATGCATGCGGCCGCCATGGGCGATACGCTGGGCCTGCTGTTTTGCCTGCTGGGCCTGACCGTCAGCGCGCCCGACCTGGCCACCGCGCTCAAGTTGCTGCTGATCATCTGCTTTTTGTGGGTGGCAAGCCCCGTCAGCAGCCACTTGATTGCCCGCCTGGAAGTGACCATCAACCCCCGCTGGCAGCAGCTGCCGCCCACGCCGGGCAAGGATGAAAAGGAAGAGGAGGACAGCCCGTGAGCTTTGTCAAGATTGCCCTGCTGGGCATGCTCATCGTGTGCGCGCTGGGCGTCAGCCTGACGCGCAACCTGCTGACCTCGCTGATCATCTACATGGCCTACAGCCTGATCATGGCCGTTATCTGGATGCTGCTGGAAAGCCCGGACCTGGCCATCACCGAGGCCGCGGTAGGCGCGGGCATCACCAGCGTGCTGTTTTTTGTGACCCTCAAAAAAATTCACGCCATCAAGGGAGACAGAGACCATGAGCAAGCGCAGAAGTGACTGGGCGCAGCGCCCCCAGGCCCGCTTCCTGCGATGGATGCGGGAGGGTTACGGCGCGCTGGACGATGAAATCATATCCGCCGTGGCCCAGCCCGCCGCGCAGCGGCCGGACGCCGAGGCGCTGGAGGAGCATGATCGCCTGATCGGCACCCACCGCCACGAGCGCGAGATGGCGCTGGACCGCCTGGCCAACTACGACCTGCAGCGCTGGGCCAACACCCGGGGCCGCAAGGCGCTGACCCGGCTGTATGTGCTGCTGGCGCTGCTGCTGGGGGCCAGCCTGATCTACTTCCTGCTGGATACCGTGGCCTACATGCCCCGCTTTGGTCAGGTGGCTGTCCCCACCAACAACGAGGTGATCGCCCGCTACATCGAAAAAGGGCTGGAGGAGACCGGCGCCATCAACATCGTGGCCGGCATGATATTGGACTACCGCGCCTTTGACACCCTGGGCGAGAGCACGGTGCTGTTTGTGGCGGCGTGCGCGGTGCTGATTTTGCTGCGCATCGACCTGGATGACCAGGGCCAGCCCATGCAGCAGCTGATCGCTGAGGGGTCGGACGACCGCCACTACGAGCCCAAGAACGACCGCATCCTGCAGGGCAGCGCCATGGTGCTGACGCCCATCATTTTGCTGTTTGGCATCTATGTGCTGTTTAACGGCCACCTGGGGCCGGGCGGCGGCTTTTCCGGCGGGGCCATCCTGTCAAGCGGGCTGATCCTCTACCTCAACGCCTTCGGCTTTCAAAAGGCGGGGCGCTTCTTCACGTACAAGATTTTCATGTGGGTCAGCTTTTTCTCGCTGGGCTTCTACGGGGTGGCCAAGGCCTATTCCTTCTACATGGGGGCCAACGGCCTCAATAGCGGCATCCCCCTGGGCACACCGGGGGCCATCCTGTCAAGCGGGCTGATCATGCCGCTCAACATTGCCGTGGGCCTGGTGGTGGCCTGCACGATGTATATCTTTTATGCGCTGTTCCGCAAGGGCGGGCTGTAAGAAAGGGATGGACATGTGGCAGGCACTCTATGAAAACCTGGAACAGACGGTCGCGGCCATTCTCTTTGGCATCGGCTTTACCATTTTGCTGTTGCAGCGCAACATGATCCGCAAGATCATCGGCCTGAATATCATGAGCACGGCCACCTACTTGTTTCTGGCGTCCATGGGCTTTATTGAGGGGCGCAAGGCCCCCATCGTGATGGACGGGGTGACCGACGCGGCCGCCTACATCAACCCTATCCCCGCAGGGCTGGTGCTGACGGGCATCGTGGTGTCGGTCAGCTTCACGGGCATCATGCTGGCGCTGACTGTGCGCCTGTACCGCCGCTACCGCACGCTGGACATTGACCAGATTGCGCTGCTCGCAAAAGGGGAGGATCTGCCATGACGCTGGCGCGCAACTTTCCCTTTTTCAGCATTTTGCTGTGCCTGGTGGGCAGCGTGCTCACCTCGGTGCTCAAGCCCAAGGCGGCCCGGGCGCTGACGGTTATCATATCGGGCGTGGTACTGGTGCTCAGCGCCTTTACCCTGCGCTACGCGCTGGCCATGGATGCGGCCGAGCCCTTCATGATGGGCCATTTCCCCGCCCCCTGGGGCAACGAGCTGCGCATCGGCCGCCTGGAAGCGCTGATGGCGACGGGTATCTCGGGCGTGCTGTTTGTCACGCTGCTGGCCGGCTTTTACCACATGCCCGCCTTTGTCAGCGATAAGAAGCTGGGCCTGTACTGCATCATGGTGGACCTGGCGCTGGGCGCCATACTGGTGATGCTCTACACCAACGACCTGTTCACCGCCTATGTGTTCATCGAGATCATGACCATCGCCTCCTGCGCGCTGGTGATTGTGCGCCAAAACGGGCACACGCTGGTGGCCGCCACCCGCTACATGATCATGAACCTGCTGGCCTCGGGCCTGGTGCTGCTGGGCATCTCCATGCTGTACGGCATCACCGGCCACCTGCTGATGGAGCCGCTGGGCCGCTCGGTGCGCCAGATCTACGAAACCGGCCAGTACATGGAGCCGCTGACGGTGGTCATCGCGCTGATTACGGCCGGCCTGGCCATCAAAAGCGCCATGTTCCCCTTCCACGCCTGGGCGCCGGACACCTATGCCTTCGCGCCGCCCATGTCCAGCGCCATTTTGTCGGGCCTGATCGGCAAGGCGTATATCTTTTTGCTGATCAAGTTTATTTTCCGCGTCATCGGGCTGGATATCATTGTCGCCTCGCACATCGACAGCATTCTGTTCGCCTGCGGCGTGACGGGCATGATCATCGGCTCGGTGATGGCCATCAGCCAGCGGGATATCCGCCGCATGGTGGCCTACTCCTCGGTCTCCCAGATTGGTTACATCTACATGGGCCTGGGCATGGGCACCGAGGTGGGCGTGGCGGCGGCGCTGTTTCAGATGCTGGCCCACGCGGCGGCCAAGTCGCTGCTGTTCCTGTCCACCAACGAGCTGACCAGCGTGTCGGGCGACCGCAAGCGCTTCCACTACCTGCACGGCGCCGGCTACCGCAACCCGGTGGCGGGGGTGGTGTTCACGGTGGGCGCGATGAGCCTGGTGGGCATCCCCTTCACGGGCGGCTTTGTGGCCAAGCTGTACCTGGCCACCGCCGGCATGCCGCTGGGCGGCTGGGTGCGCGCTTTGGTGCTGGTGGCGCTGGCCGTCAGCACGCTGCTCAACGCCGTGTATTACCTGCATACCGTTGTTTCCATCTACCGCAGGGCGCCTGCGGAGATTGACTATCCCCCGTCCCACCGCGTTCCGCGGCACGCCGCGGCCGCACTGCTGATCTCCATGCTGATGACGGTGTACCTGGGCATTGGCTCAGGGCCCATCATGCGGGTGATCGAATCGGGCCTGAAGATGTTTGCCTAAGGAGGGAGCCCTGTTTATGGATGGATTGCTGATGATCACTTCGGTGCTGCTGCCGATCGTTTCGGCGCTGATGCTGATGCGCATGCCCTGGCTCAACGAGTCGCGCCGCGACCGCTGCACCTTTGTGGGGGCAGTGCTGCTGCTGGAGTGCATCGTGGTGGCGCTGGTGGCGATTGAGCCGCAGCGCTCGGTGGTGCTCTTCAAGATGACCGAGCAGCTGCCCATCGCCCTGCGCTCGGACGGCACGTCGCGGGTATTTTCCATCGTGATGGCGCTGATGTGGGCCAACTCGGGCTTCTTCTCCTTCCGCTATATGGCGCACGAGAAAAACGAGCAGAGCTACTACGCCTTCTACCTGCTGGCGCTGGGCAGCCTGATGGCGCTCACCCTGTCGGGCACGATGGTCACCATGTACCTGTTCTTTGAGCTGACCACCTTCCTGTCGGTTCCCATGGTGCTCCATACCCGCACCAAGGAGGCCATCGCCGCCGGCATCAAGTACCTCATCTACTCCATCGCCGGCGCCACCATGGGCCTGCTGGGCATCTTTTTCCTGACGCCCAACCTGTCCTCCCCCTACTTTGTGGAGGGCGGCGCGCTGATGGCAGGCTCGCTCAACATCCCGCATGAGGCGCTGCTGGCGATCATCTTTGTAACGCTGGTCGGCTTTGGCACAAAGGCGGGCATGTTCCCCATGCACGGCTGGCTGCCCACCGCCCACCCCGTGGCCCCGGCCCCGGCCAGCGCCGTGCTGTCGGGCGTCATCACCAAGGCGGGCGTGCTGTGCATCTTCCGCATGCTGTTTTATGTGATTGGGCCGGACTTTATCCGCGGCACCTGGGTGCAGACCGCGCTGCTGGGCTGCTCGGCCGTCACGGTGTTCATGGGCTCGATGCTGGCGCTACGCGAAAAGGTGCTCAAAAAGCGGCTGGCCTACTCCAGCATATCGCAGGTGAGTTATGTATTGTGCGGCCTGTACCTGCTGGACACCATGGCCTTTGACGGCGCGCTGCTGCAGATCGTGGTGCATGCACTCACCAAGGACGCCCTGTTCCTGTGCGCGGGCGCCATCATCTTCACCACCGGCATCACGCGGGTGGACGAGATGTACGGCCTGGGCAAGCGCATGCCCTGGACAATGTGGCTGTTCACCATCTGCTCGATCTCGCTGATCGGCATCCCCCCGCTGGGCGGCTTCATCGCCAAGTGGTACATCGCCGAGGGTGCCCTGGCCAGCACCGTGCCGGTGGCGCTGTTCAACTGGCTGGTGCCCACGGTGCTGCTGATCTCGGCCCTGCTGACGGCCGGCTACCTGCTGCCGCCCAGCATCACGGCCTTCTTCGACCTGCGCACCGAGGGCGAGTGCCTGGTGCCCCAGGTGCGCGCCAAGCCCACCGCGCTGCTGGTGGTGCCCATTGTCATCCTGACGGTGGCCATCGTGGTCATCGGCGTCAACCCCAGCCCCATGATCGACGCCTTCAACCGCCTGGCCGCGACGCTGTTTTGATCCATATTTCGATACCGTGAAAGGACGCTTATGATGCTGGCCGTTCCCATCGCGCTGCCGCTGCTGGCCGGCGCTGTGCTGCCCGCCTTCCGCTGGAAACGGAAGGCTGCGCGCAATGCCTACGTGCTGGGCATGACGGTGCTTGCCTCGCTGCTGCTGGCCTGGGCCCTGGCCGCCCCATCCCAGGAGCCGGTGGAGCTGCTGCGCTTCACCAGCCGGCTCACCGTATCGCTCAAGGCGGATGGGCTGGGCCGGCTGTTTGCCGTGCTGATCGCGGTGCTGTGGCCGCTGACCACGCTGTACGCGCTCGAGTACATGCAGGGCGAGGCCAAGCAGGACAGCTTTTTCGCCTTCTTCCTGATGAGCTACGGGGTGACGCTGGGCATCGCGCTGAGCGCCAACCTGCTGACGCTGTACCTGTTCTACGAGCTGCTCAGCCTGTCCACTCTGCCGCTGGTGATGCATGGCGGCAGCGGCGCCTCCGTGCAGGCGGGTCTCAAATACCTCTATTATTCGCTGGGCGGGGCGGCCTTCGCCTTCATCGGCCTGGTGTACCTGGTGTACTTTGGCGGCACGACCGACTTTGCCTACGGCGGCCTGTTCACGCAGGTGGATATCCGCCACTCGGCGCAGCTGCGCCTGGGCTATCTGCTGTGCTTCTTGGGCTTCAGCGTGAAGGCGGCGGTATTCCCGCTGCATGGCTGGCTGCCCACGGCCTCGGTGGCGCCCACACCGGTCACCGCCCTGCTGCACGCGGTGGCGGTGGTCAAGTCCGGCGTGTTTGCCATCATTCGCATCACCTACTTCAGCTTTGGTGCGGCGCTGCTGCAGGGCAGCTACGCCCAGCATATCCCGCTGGCGCTTGCGGCCTTCACCATTGTGTATGGCTGCGCCATGGCCTTCAGAGAGCGCCACTTGAAGCGTCGCCTTGCCTATTCCACGGTGTCCAACCTGAGCTACATCCTGTTCGGCGCGCTGCTGCTCACCCCGCAGGGGCTGGCAGCCGGGCTGATGCACCTGGTGTTTCACGCGCTGATGAAGATCACGCTGTTCCTGGCGGCCGGTGTATACATGGTAAAGGCGCAGGCCGACGATGTGCGCGACCTGCGCGGCCTGGGGCGCAGCATGGGCCTCACCTCCGGCGTGTTTGTGCTGGGCAGCCTGGCCATGACGGGCATCCCGCCGCTGATCGGCTTCATCAGCAAGTGGTCACTGGGCGTTTCGGCCGTCACCTTGGGCGGCGCGCTGCCGGTAGCCGGCCTGGTCGCGCTGCTGATCAGCGCGGTGCTCACCGGCGCCTACCTGATGACGCCCTCCTTCACGCTGTATACCGCCCGCCGGGCGGAGGGTGCGGGGGAGCCTGAGCCCCTGGGGCTGCCCATGCGCATCACGCTGCTTGCGCTGGCGGCGGCCATGGTGGTGCTCAGCTTCTACAACCAGCCGCTGCTTGACTTCCTGACGCGCACCGCGTCGGGGCTGATGTAAGGGGGTGTGGCGCTGATGGACTGGATTGCCCCGATGATGGTGGCGCTGCCCTTGCTGGCTGCCATCCCCTGCTGGGCGCTGGGCCGCAAAAAGCTGGCCTGGGGCTATGCGCTGATGATCGCGATGACCGCGCTGGAGACGGCGGCCGCCCTGTGGCTGCTGGCCCGGGGCAGCACGTTCAGCATCGCTTTCCCGCAAATCATGGGCCTGGGCATCCGCCTGAAGGTAGACGGCTTCCGCGCGCTGTACGCGGCGGTAGCCGGCTTCATGTGGATGATGACCTCGCTGCTCACCCCGGCCTACATGGCCCACGGCCACAAACAGGCGCGGTACTGCTTTTTCACGCTGCTCACCATGGGCGCTACGTTGGGCGTGTTCCTGTCGGACGACCTGATCAGCGCCTTCCTGTTCTTTGAGATCATGAGCTTTACCAGCTACTGCTGGGTGGCCCACGAGCAGACGCCCGGCGCCATGCGCGCAGGGCAGACATACCTGGCCATCGCCGTGATGGGCGGCATGGCCATGCTGATGGGCCTGATGATGCTCTACCAGCAGCTGGGCAGCCTGGCCTTTGACGACCTGGCGCAGCTGGCCTCCACCCCCGGCACCTCCCTGTACCTGCCCGGTGCCTTGATCCTGGCCGGCTTTGGGGCCAAGGCGGGCATGTTCCCCCTGCATGTGTGGCTACCCAAGGCGCACCCGGTGGCGCCCGCGCCGGCCAGCGCGCTGCTGTCGGGCGTGCTGACCAAGGTGGGCATCTTCGGCATTCTGGTCATCTCCTCCCGCCTGTTCTTTGGCGATGTGCTGTGGGGCA